>JAZQCS010000109.1:0-2891 GCA_045546415.1 Clostridia bacterium
GGGGTTTTGCATATTGTCAATCCATTTAAACTCAATATCAATCGTTTTGTTGGTAAGACCAAGTGCTTTACGCGGAACACGGATAAACATCTGATTACCGCTTCGCTTGTAATTAATTTTTGCAACGGGCTTCCAGTTCCAGCTGTCTTCTGTGTAGGAAAGAGTGGTACTTGTGCTTCCGGAGGGAGTTTCAATATTTACTGCAAAATCGTAACCCTCCCAACCTGTTTTATAGTTGCGGTCGGTGTTGATGAACAGTCTCATCCAGGATGGATCGGTGTAGTTGGTTAAAGACTCTTTTGTTTTAACATAGAAATAAAGATTATCGCTATCATGAGCCACTTTACTCAACACAATATCATTTCTGCCGGTATCGTTATAGTAATAGAATTTCTTTGCCTGAGAATAAAATTCTCTTGTTTCCGTTCCGCCCGGATATGCATAATATGTGGGCTGAACATTATCAAACTGTGAGAATGCACCGCCAATTTTAATGGTAACCTCACCGTTTGACTCAGGGGTTTTGCGTACACCCTTGAACTTGCGGATTCCTTCTACCATCTGATAGTAGTAATTATCTTTAAAATCGCCTTTTGTGGGCTCAATATCACGGCTGTATTCGTCATTATACTGGTCGGGGAATGCAGCTTTTACTCCGCCCCATTCCGATTGATGGCTCACTCTGCGTTCGTTCCAGCCGGTAATAAACACCATTTTGGGGTTTAGCTCCAGAGCTCTTTCCCATTGCTCCTGAAAGTTATAGCCGTAAAATTTACTTTCCTCCGAAAGTCGGGAGTGTTTGTCTTTGTAGGTATAGCTTCTGCCGAAAACACCTTCACCGTTCATTGCGGTAAGCCCTATTGTGGCATTGGCATTCTGTGCAACGCCTACCGATACACACTCATAGTTATATTTACTGTTGGTCATCGGCACAAAGCCGTGCTGAGGATAAACCTCAAGCCAGGGCCAATGGTCGGAGCGTTTTGGACCAATGAAATATGATGCCTGACCCGGACGGAAAGTGAAAAAGTCGGCAATTTCTCTCTGCAGCTCGTCGATATCGTCGTAACCGGTTGAGGAAGAAAGACCTTCGGGATATCCCATAATTACAGGCTTTCCGTCCCAATAGTACCATGTGTCACTGTAAAGGCCATTTTGATACATAGACTGATAAATTCTGCGCAGATCTATAACTGTGTTGGTGGGATTAGAGAAGGGGAGAATAAAGGATATCTGCGGAGTTCGTATTCCGTCCTGTCTCATTTCGTGCAGGGTTCCTGCAAGAGTCATATACCCACCGGTAAAAGTATTTGTAACATTTGTGGTATCAAAAAACAAGCCGTCAACTCCTGCAGCGGACAGAAGCTCCATTTGTTTTCGCATTACCCAGGAATCCAGACCGTGATAAAAGCCGTAAATGGATTCATTCCATTCGTACAAGTCTTTACCCCAGTCACCAATTGTACCGTCCTGATTCCGCCAGGAAAAGACGTTTTTAATGTCTGCCTCGGTGCCACCGGGATTTTTTCTCAGGTAGTTTTTTATTGTTGCCTGGTTGCTGTTTACATCAGAAATATCCAGGTGATACGAGGTTGCATGCCATGTCCAGTAGAAAAGACCTACCTGACGCTCAGGGTCATATTCACCCACAGTCTCATAACCGGGCAGCTTTCTGCCCATCATATCTGTAGCTGACCAGGTGTCACTGTAATAATCCGTAAGGGAACTGTCGGGAACCGGGGTAAAGCTTGTCAGCCTTTCGTCGTAATATGTAGGTGTTGCTGCTGATTGTGAAAACTGAAACCAGTCAAGGATATAATTGTATCCGTTGAAAATAAGAAAAACATCGTGAGTGCCGGTTATTGTCTCTGAAATATCATCCGAAAGGTTAACCCACTGGGGAATCTGGTCCTTATACTCAAAATAAATTTCACCGATTTTCGGACCGCTTTCGGGGTCATCAAGCTTTATATGAACCTCACCCACATCTCCGTTACAGTTTTTCGGGTACACTCTCATTATTATGCTTTTGGGAGATTTTGTGCCGAAATCAACATCTGCATAGGCGGCAACAGTATTGGTTCTGTTAACTGAAAGAGTTGTACTGTCGTAAGAAAAGCCACGGCTTATTCTGTCGAAATCCTCAGCCTGAATACGGTTGTATGCACTCCTGCCGGTTCGGGAAATATCATTTACCGTAATCTTATCAGTAATGCTGTAGTGTGCCTGAAGAGTGACATTTTCACTAAGCTTTCCTGCTACATAAACGTTACTCACGGTTCCGGTATTAACAGCCCCCTTGCTTTGCCATACGCCGACCCTTTGCTGAGGGTTATGGAAGAGTACAAGGAACTTTCCTGAATAATCAAAGCTGTTAACATCTATAGAAAGCGTGGCATTGTCCGGGAAATTTGTAAATGTTTTTGATGCAAGCGGAGTTGTTTTGAGTGTTGCTTCGTAGGTGTCTGCCCATTGATAAAGTGACATGGTCAGGGAACCTATACTGTCGCTATAGCTTGGGCAACGGCAACTGTACCGTCTTAAAGGTAAATCTGTTTCAAAATAGTGTCCCACGGTTTTATTTGCTGAAAGGTCAATAGCAGTTACATTGCTGTTGCTGTATGTACCAAAAGCATACTCGGAGCCGAGAATGGGAATTGTTACCCCTGCCGAAACTGTTGAAGTGCAGCATAAAAGCATAAACAAACTTATTATTAACGAAACCGGTTTTTTCAATATAATCACCTTTTATCTGTAAATTTTGAACACACATATACAATTATATCACAAAGTTTCGTTTGAATCAATAGAAAAAAGGCTGAAAAATTCAGCCTTTTTTTGTAAATGTCACCTTATACCCAAATAATCCTCGGTCATATCCTGAACCCATT
>JAZQCS010000110.1:0-50310 GCA_045546415.1 Clostridia bacterium
CGCAGGTACCGGTGATATGACCAACCTTATGGCTATCCAGGCAGGAGTTGACATTGTTGACTGTGCTCTTTCTCCCATGGCTAACGGTACAAGTAACCCTGCAACAGAGTCTCTTGTTGCTACCCTTAAAGGTACAGAAAGAGATACCGGTCTTGATTTGAATAAGCTTTCCGAAGCAGCTGCACATTTCAGAAAGATTGCAACTAAGCTTAAAGAAGCAGGCACACTTGACCCCAAGGTGCTTAATGTTGATTCCAACACTCTTCTTTATCAGGTTCCCGGCGGTATGCTTTCCAACCTTATTTCTCAGCTTAAGCAGGCAAATGCAGAGGATAAATACTACGATGTGCTTGCTGAGGTTCCGAGAGTAAGAGAGGATTTCGGATATCCTCCTCTTGTAACCCCTACCAGCCAGATTGTAGGTACTCAGGCAGTTCTTAATGTACTTTCCGGTGAACGCTACAAAATGGTAACCAAGGAGTCAAAAGGTCTTCTTAAGGGTGAATACGGTCAGCTTCCTGCTCCCGTAAATGAAGAGGTAAGAAAGAAGGCTATAGGTGACGAAGAGGTTATTACCTGCCGTCCTGCAGACCTTCTTAAACCCGAGCTTGATGCTTACAGAGAAGAAACCAAGGATTTCGCAAAGAGCGAAGAAGATGTTCTCAGCTATGCTCTGTTCCCTCAGGTTGCAAAGAAATTCTTTGATATCCGTGACGGCAGAGTACAGGCAGAAGCTCCTGCAGCCCCTGCTGCAAAGGCAGACACAGGCGTTCGCGAGCTTTATGTAGACGACAGATCCTGAAAAATAAGTAAAAAGTAATAGGGAATAGTGAATAAGTATGGAAGGAAAACGCCAGGGCGTTTTCCTTCTTTTTTTATGAAGGGATGGTTCTCAGATATATTATTTTGTAGGGGAGGGTCTCTGCGCCCTCCCGATATTTTCCCTGTTGACGAACAAACGGGCGGGGATGGAACCCCGCCCCTACTCCACACTGCCTCCCTTGCCTAAAGGGAGGGGGACCGTCGAAGACGGTGGAAGGGATTAATATCTCCATAGCCGTTCCTGTTGTGTCATCCCGAACATTGTAGGGGAGGGTCTCTGCGCCCTCCCGATATTTTTCCTGATGACGAATAAACGGGCGGGGATGGAACCCCGCCCCTACTCCCCTCAAGGGGAAGCCTGTAAGAACAATCTGTTTGTAAAAAAGAAAATTTCCTGAATCCGGTTGCATTTTCAAAATAAATGTGTTATAATTGAAATTGCCAAACAAACCAAACTTAATATATTCATTTTAATGGCGGTGACTTTTACCTTTCGGTAAAAGCGCACGCTCAATAAGCTCACGCTGTTAAGGTGGATGGGTTTGGTTTGTTTGGCGACAACCGGAGCTGCGTTTTTCGTGCGTCAGCTACGGCTGGCGCATTTTTTAATTTAAAGGGGATTTGCATATGAGTGTAAAAAAAGACCTTCTCAAGAAAATAGTAGCAGATGAAATATGCAGACATATAGGTGATGTATGCATAGATGAAAGTCAGGCTGTAAACACGGAAGCTCTCGAAATATTAGAGGAAATAAGAAGGGTGATTGTTGCCGACGGTGAGGACTACGACATAGTTGAGGATATAGTTGCAATTTTACTCAGACATAACATTGATACCGGCTCCTGTCATGACTTCGGGTGAATTTTTATTGGGGAGTGGGTGAAAAACGGAACGCCGCATAGGGCGTTCCCTACACATCAACTCTGTCTGTCATTCTGAACCCGAAGGGTGAAGAATTTAAAGGCTTCCTTGTAAATGGAGTCTTTAAAACCGCACAACAAAGGGGTTTTTTACATAAACGCAAAAAATTTAACAAAAGCACTTGACAAATTGGGTTTTTTCGGTTATAATATTAATGTTATTTTGCCCCATAATGTTATATTGTGGGTGAAACTCAAGTAATAAATAATGCCGAAAGGCTTTAAAAATTTCGAGGAGGTGTTACTTTTGTTAAGAACATACCAGCCCAAAAAGAGACAGAGAAGCAAGGAGCACGGCTTCAGAAAACGTATGTCCACAAAGAACGGCAGAAAGGTGCTTGCAAGAAGAAGATTAAAAGGCAGAAAAGTTCTTTCTGCATAATCTAAGCGTTGTGATAAGAGCGGGTTTTACCCGCTTTTTCTACATAACCCCTTTTTAGAGGTTATAACGCTCAGGAAAGGAGCAGTTTGTATGCGCAAAACTTTGTCAATTACAAGAAACAGTCTGTTTCGCCGCCTTTACGCAAAGGGCAGAACAGCCTCTTCCTTTGACATAATTGTGTACACGCTCCCCAACCGTTCCGGAGGAAACCGTCTCGGCATTACCGTAAGCACCAAGGTGGGCAAGGCGGTGGTGCGGAACCGCATCCGGAGAAGAATTAAAGAAGCTTACCGAACTGTAGAAGCACACATTCCCGACGGGGTTAACATGGTTGTTGTTGCACGGAGTGCCGCAAGGGACCGCACTATGCCCCAGATACGGGAATCTCTTGTAAAGCTTCTTCAGAAAAGTGATCTGTGGGTGAACCTGTAATGAACAAGCTTTGTGTAGCACTCATTGAATTCTATCGTAAATATCTGTCGCCCCTTAAAGGAAAGCCCTGCTGTAAATATTATCCTACCTGTTCGCAGTATGCAGTTATCTGCTACAAAAGGTTCAATTTTTTCAAAGCAACGGCACTTTCCGTGTGGCGTATACTCAGGTGCAACCCATTCAGTAACGGCGGAATAGATTATCCGCCCGAAAAAACCGGAGGTAAAACCGATGTTTGACTTTCTTTATCAGGGTCTTGGCTGGCTTATGAAACAGATTTATGAGCTGGTTAACGACTACGGAATAGCAATTATTCTGTTTACAGTTCTTACAAAAGTGTTGCTTTTCCCTTTAACCTTAAAGCAGCAGAAATCTTCTGCGGTAATGCAGCAGCTTAAACCCAAGCTTGATGAAATTCAGCAGAAGTACGCAAACAACCGTGAAAAATTAAGTGAAGAAACAATGAAGCTTTATCAGGAGTACGGTGTCAGCCCCACAGGCGGATGTCTGCCTCTTCTTGTTCAGCTTCCCATCATCTTTGCTTTGTATCAGATTATAGAAAAACCTTATACCTACATTCTCGGCTGGAGTGCCGAAACCTTTGCAAAGTACCAGATAGTGCTTGACAAGGCAAACTCCCGCCGTGAAATTCAGCTTGTTAAGGAAGCTATGGAAAAAGGAGCCGAAATTGCTGAAAAAATCAATTTCGAGTTCCTGGGTCTTGCACAGCTTGACCTTTCTCAGACACCCAATTTCAGACAGCCGAGTGTTTTATGGGCAATTCCCATTGTGGCTGCTGTTCTTACCTTCCTTCAGAGCAAGTTTATGTATATAGGTCTTTCCAAGGAAGATGCCGATAAGCGTAAGGGCAAAAATGCAGGCGGCAGACCTCCCCGTCCCGGTGAAAAGAAAAAGGACGATATGAGCTCAATGACCAACAGCATGACCTACATGATGCCCATTATGACACTTGTGTTCACATTCTCTCTTCCTGCAGGTATCGGTCTTTACTGGATTGCCGGCAGCGTTGTGCAGATTGCTCTTACTTATATTTCCAATAAGTTCATAATTCCGAAAATGAAAACCAAAAAAAGAGTTAATCCTGCAGACAGTGAAGCTGTCAGAAACAGAATGAAACAGCATACACAAAAACAGACACAAAAACAGCAGATAGTTAAAAAAGGAGGAAGCTCTGATGACATTGAGGAAATCAGAAAGAAGCTTAGAGAAAAGCGCAAAAACTCTTGAAGAAGCAGTTAAGCTCTGTGCCGAAGAACTTGGCGTTGCGAAAGAAGAGCTTGAGATAGAGGTTATCGAAGAGGGTAGCCGAGGCATTTTTGGTATTGGTGCAAAGGACGCTGTTGTTCGTGCAACTGCTAAACTCAGCCTTGAAAAAATCGCTACCGATTTTATTGACGGCATTGTAAAGCCTATGGGTCTTGATGTTACTTATGATGTAAAGAACGATGAAAACGGTCTTTCTGTTGACATTTTAGGTGACGATATGGGCATTCTCATTGGCAGACGCGGTGAAACTCTTGATTCCCTTCAGTATCTTACAAGCCTTGTGGTTAATAAATACACAGCAGATTACACAAAGGTTTTTGTTGATACCGAGAACTACAAGAGCAAACGCCAGGATACTCTTCACAAGCTGGCAAAACGCCTTGCAAGTCAGGTTATCCGTACAAGAAAAGAAATTACTTTAGAGCCTATGAATCCCAACGAGAGAAGAATTATCCATTCAACTCTTCAGTCCAACAGACTTGTTTATACTTATTCCACAGGTGAAGAGCCCAACCGTAAGGTGGTAATCAGCCTTAAGGAATTTAAAAAAGACTAATATGTAAAAAAACCCGAATGTTAAAAAACATTCGGGTTTTTTGTGCAATGTGACGAAAAATGGGGAGGTACTGAAAAAAGTTGACTTTGGCATATCGGTGTGATATAATAATAGCGATAAAACATTAAATTTTGCTTGGAGGACCGAATTATGAAAAAGTTTTTATGTTTGTTTTTATTGGTAACAATGCTTGTTATACCTGCTTCGGTGAGCGTTTCGGCATTCCCGTATGCACATGATGGATTTTTCGTATTTGACTCTGAGGGGAATCATTATGCTTCTCCGTCTCTTGTGTGTATAAATCGTTGTCTTCCGAGGGATACGGATGTTACTGTTGATTCGTATTATGCACAGAGCGGTGATAACCAGATACCTGAGGATATGTTAACTGCGGTTATGAATGAAGCTCTCGAAGGAGAATATTTTGGCGTATTTGATTTGCATGTGGATGGTGACGAACCCTATCCGGAAATAGAAAGCATTGAAATTATAATTGAAGACATGACACCCGGTGGGACTATGCAGTCTTTTAACGATACTTGTATAGGAAAAAATTACAGGATATGTTTTATTGACGAAGATTTTACAATTTTTCCTGTGGAGAATTGCATTCTAAGACAAAGTGTACACCATCTTAGACTGGAGTTTGGTCGCCTTGGTAAGTACGTTGTTTATTTTAACCCCGAAGTTTGTGATATAACATTTTTTACAGAAAGACCATATTATGATGAAGACACAGATGAGTTATTAAATCGGGAAGAATGTGTTTATCATGAATTGACCGATTTGAAATATAACGATACTTACGAACTGCCCGAACTTCCTGAAAAAGAAAATTTTGTTTTTGCAGGATGGCAGGAAAACTTTTATTTTGGCAAGAGTCTTGTATGCGAAACCGATGATGTAGGGAAGGCGTTTGCAATTAACAAGTTTTATGCGAATTGGATACCTGAAGAAGAATTTAGGCCTTTTGAGGTGAAAGCTGAAACGGTGGGAACAATTAAAAAAGGCAGCGAAAACGAGAAAAAGGTCAGAATTACAATTAGTCACGGTGCTTTTGAGGAAGAATGTTTTGATGAAAATTTTTATGAAATATATGAAAGTGCCGATGAAGAGGATAAGCCTTCGATTCTTGCGGAATGGAGAAGACAATGGGGCGTTGTCGGAAGCGATGAACTTTTAATAAAAAATGCTGAAAAAATTGATGATAAAACCATTGAACTGACATTGCTCGGAAACAGCAACAATACAGGTTCGAGCAGTAATTTGGCTTTTTGTTTTCCGGGGAGGATAATATACAACTCCGAAAATGAAGAACACCCGTATCAGCGTGAAAGGGGACAATTAAACGAATATGGCTTTGAAAAGGAAATTTATGTAACCGACAACACCGTAAAAATACACAAAAAAAATTCCGGCGGCGGTGGTTCAAGTACCGTTCTTATAAGCTTTGAAACAAATGGTGGTGAAAAGCAGGATAACCGCAGATATGCCTGGGGAGAAAAAGCAGAGCTGCCGGTACCTGTTAAAGAAGGCTTTGTTTTTGATGGTTGGTACACAGATAATGAGTTTACACAGAAGGCTGACACAAAGTTTAAAAAGTCTGCAACTCTTTATGCAAAATGGGTATCAGAAAACAGAGAAGAAAATCAGCTTATAATGCCAATAGGAAAAGGTAAAGCTAAAGCCTTTGGTAAAGAACTTGAGAATAATATTCCACCGGTGATTAAAGAAGGCAGGGTGTATCTTCCGCTGAGGTTTGTTGTGACAACCTGCGGCGGATCTGTAGGCTGGAGCGGAGAAGAAGAAAAAATAGGTGTTCATTACAACGGTATAACTGCTACAGTTTATTTAAAAACAATGACTGCCTCGGCAAACGGAAAAACAGTGAGTGTTGAGAATGAGCTGTTTGTGGAAGACGGAAAAACATATGTTTCAGTTGATTTCATAACCGAAAATATAGGAGATTTTGTGACATTTGACAAGGGTGCAAATGCAGTGATAATTGAAAGGTAGATAAATAACGGGGATGTTAAACAATCTTTAACATCCCCGTTATTTTATCTCTTAATCAGTTTGAAAATTTTCCGTTTTGCACCCTGCATAAAGGGAAGAAGCTTATCGTATGCAAAGAAGGAAAAACTGCCGTAAACCATATCAATTTCGCCTAAATATTCCAGCAGACCTTCCTCACCGCAAAAGCCTTTTTTGAAACGGTAAAGCCCGTCGTCATCGTCGATGTTGAAAATTCCGCCGAAATCGTACCGGTCACATCCGCACTCAAGTGCCCATTTTATCATTTCCCATTGCATCACATAGTTGGGAAACAGCTTGCGCTTTTCGTTACTGCTTGCTCCGTACATATACCACATTTTATCACCGCTTTTTACGGCAATTGCAGAGGACAGCACATCCCCCTCATGCTTTGTGAAATAAACACGGATGTTTTCGTGGGGAATGCTTTTAAGCATATTCTGAAAATAATCTTCACCCCGGTATGAAAAGCTGTCACGGAGAGCGGTGATTTTATAAATTTCGTGGAATTTTGATATCGATTCAGGGGAGTTGTCGAAATAACCGGTAACACCGTTACGCTCTGCCTTGCGGATTTTATAGCGTGTATCACGGTCAAGCTCCGCAATAACTGTTTCCTCGTCCTTACCTCTGAGATTTTGCATGAGCATATTGAACTTGGGTTGAGCGTAATCATGAAGGTGCTTGTGGTCACATTTTACTTTAAATCCGAGATTTTTGAAATATGCCTTATTTTCCTCGGTGCAAAGCACCTCAGGGTCAAGCTTAACCGAAAAAATCTTGTGTTTTTTTACGAGAGGTTTTGCTTCCTCCATAAGGGCAGAGAAAACCTCCTTGTTTTTCACATCACAAACCGGTCCCTTTGAGCAATACGCCAGAGTGGTTTTGAGCACAGGCAGTTTTCTCAGAAGCAGCAGCATTGCTGCAGTAATTTCACCTTTTTCCTCAAGGTAAACTCCCTCATACTGCCAACCGGCAGATTTCACCTCGCCCCAATAGGTAGTCTGGGTAATATCACCCTTTTCAAGGACAAAACTATTGAATTTTGCTACGAGTTTTTTGTTGGTTTTATCTAAAACAGGTATAGTAATCAGCCTCCTTAGCCGAAATCTTTTGAATTGTCATATAAGTTCACAATCTCTTTTGTGTTTTCATTTTTATGTTCAAGAAGCCATTTAAAAACCTCGGGATTGCTATAGGTTTTAGTCCAGGAGTCGTGCTCACATTCGGGATAGATTGTAAGCTTAGCTTTGCCTCCGAATATATTGATTCTATCCACCATTTTTTGAGATTCGTCAGGATATATGGCGGTGTCCTTTGCACCGTGAAATGCCCAGATTGGAACATTTACCATTCGGGGAGCATCCCAGTACATTCCGCCTCCGCAAATGGGAACAATTGCGGCAAAGTATTCAGGCATACTGAGACCTAATTGCCAGGCACCATAGCCGCCCATACTGTTGCCTATACAGTAAAGCCTTTCAGGGTCGGTAAATTCTGACCCTGAAATAAAATGGACAAAACGCTTAAGCGTTTCAAAAAAGTCAGTCCAGGAATTTTCCTCACCCACGCAGTGTGGTGCAACTATTATAAAAGGAAAATCTTCATAGTTTTCCGTAATGGTAAAAATAGAGTTTCTTTTAAGACCTTCAATATCCGGTCCTCTTGTGCCTGCACCGTGAAGAAAAATAATAACAGGATATTTTTCTTCGGGAGTATAGTTCTTGGGAAACCGAATTACATACTGCTTGTCCTCAAAATTTAAAACCCGGTATTTCATAATTTACCTCCTATTCGAGCGAATTCAGTTTTCTGTACTGTGTGGGTGTCATGCCTTCAGATTTTCTAAATAACCTGGAAAAATATTTTTCATCTGGGTATCCACAGGCAGCACCTATATCACCTACAGAGTCGTAGGGCCGCATAAGCAACTCTTTTGCAAGCATAATACGGTGTTTTTTGATGTATTCCATGGGCGTAAGCCCTGTTTTTTTCACAAACAGACGGGAAAAATAGGCGGAATTGTATCCAAAATGGCTTGCTACCTGAGAAGCTCCTATGGGAGAAGAAAGGTTTTCGTCAATGTAGCTGAGCACCTTTGTGAAATTATCTCCGGTCTGAGGCTCAATTTTACAGTTATTGTTCACAAAGGAATAAAGCAGGGTTGTAAGAAGAAAGGAAGTGTATTCCTCACAACTGCGGTTTTCGATTTCCGAAGAAAGCTCTTTTATGAGCGAGGTGGCAAGGTATGAGGAAGAAGTGTCCAGCAGATTTTTCAGTTTATATTTTGAACCGCTGGAAACCTCACTCATTGTAAACCTACACCAGAAAAAAGAAAGGGGAGCTTTGGAAGGCCTATAAGAGGAATAGCCGGTATCCGGTGGGATTATGAGCAGGCTTCCTGCAGGTACCTCCTGTTTTTTGTCACCGTAGTTTATGAAAAGGCTTCCTCTGGAAACAAAAATGAGTGTGTAGGCAGAGGAGAGCATAGACGGATGAGCCCAGTCATTATAAAGGCTGAGCTTACCGCTGTCGATATATTTTACCGGTGAGTCGTATTTCAGATAAATGCTGATGTGGAGTCACCCCTTTTATCCATGTATTTGCACCATATTTTATTGTACCATTACATAGGCAAAATGTCAATCAAAAAAGAATTGAAAATGACAATTATTTAAAAAAATCCTCTGGATTTCAGAAGAAAACAGCGAAAAAAAGACCGAAAATTTTTCAAAAACGGAACAAAAACAAAAAAAATGAAAAATATGGGGAAGAAAGTCAAATTTATCACCCTCATGTGCGGTTTTATCAGTTTAAAAATTTGCCAAAAAAAGATATAATATATTTATGTATATTATGCAATACTATGGTCATTTTGTACAATTTTGCTGTTTGGTTATTATTAAAACATAACAAAAAACAATCCTTGTGTGAAACAGGCAGGGGAGAATAATAAAATCCAAACCGGTTACATAATAATTTAACAGCAAAGAAATCCGTCCCTACCGGCGGTGATTAATTTTTGCCTGCGCACAAAGCTTCGGCTGTGCATTATTATAGATTCATCTCTGTAGTACCGCAGGGAGCATCCTCCGGGGTGCAAAAAGGTAAATAAAATGAAAAGGAAAAGATGCTTATGAAGAACAGTGCAAAAAAAGTGTTATCTTTGGCAATTGCGGTGTCAACGATAGCGGGCTTGACTGCTGCGGGTTCCGTTTCGGTTTCGGCAGCTCAGCCTATTGAAGAAAAAACCTATGTTGTTCTGGATTACAATCGTGACAACAACTATCATGCCTATCTGGAAAAAAACAAAGATGCGGCAAAGCCTCAGGGCGTTGATGAGTTTTTCCCGGTTTCCGAAGCTGTATGGTCAGTAGGGTCAACCGAAGAAGAGAAGGCAAAGTTTGCCGCAGAGGGAATAACTGCTCAGCTTGTGGATTTTTCCGGTAAAAACAATGTGCTTCATGTTCCGGGTGAAAAAACAAATATATCCTGGAATGTAAATGTACCTGAAGCCGGTAAATATAACATATATGTCGAATATCATACCGACGAAAATGCCCGCAACAAGTTTGCGTCAGATATTCTGGTTAACGGTTCGGTTCCCTTCAACGAAATGCTTGAAATCAGTTTCAGCGGAACCTATAAGGACCGTAATCCCATTGAAACAGACAGCCGTGGCGACGACCTGCGTCCCCGTCAGGATATGCAGAAGGTATGGCAGCTTGGTTCACTGAAGGATATCGACGGTAATTACAACGGTAACTTCGAGGTTGTTCTTAATCAGGGTGCAAACACCGTAGGTTTGTTTACTCAGGGCGAGCCTGTGTACATAAGCGGTGTTTACATCAAATCAGTCAGAAGCATCCCTTCATACGCAGAAATTAAAGCCGGATATGAAAAGAACGGCTATAAAGAAATCACCTCCGGTGAGGGCATAAAAATTCAGGCTGAAACAGTCAGCGAAAAGTCCTCCTCGGCAATTTATCCTATGTATGACAAGGCATCTGCCGCAACAGAGCCTCAGTCGGCAGCAAACATTAAAATGAACATTATCGGCGGTACCCAGTGGTCAAGTGCCGGTCAGTGGATAAGATGGAACTTTGAGGTTCCTGAGACCGGTCTTTACAAGCTTAACCTGAAGTTCCGTCAGAATGCTCAGGAAGGTCTTTATGTCAGCCGTGACATTTACATAGATGAAGAAATTCCTTTCAAGGAGCTTGAGGGTTATAAATTCATTTATGACGGTGACTGGCAGAACGATGTTCTCGGCACCGAGGATGAAGACTTCCTGTTCTACCTTGAAAAAGGTACCCACTCCATAAAGATGGAGGTTTCCATGGGTGAAATGGCAGATGTTACCCGTGTACTTAACGACAGCGTTTTCCAGCTGAACGATATGTACAAGAGAATCATTCTTATTTCGGGTACAACCCCTGACCAGTTCAGAGATTATAACTTCGACAAAGTCATTCCCGAGCTTCTTCCTACATGGACAGAACAGTCGGATATCCTTGAAGAGCAGGTTAAGATTATTCAGGACATTACCGGAAGCTCCGGTAGCCTTGTAGCATCAATTTCCACCTTTGCCCGTGACCTTGATGCACTTGTTGCAGAGCCCAGAACAATCAGCTCACGACTGAGCTCCTACAACGACAGCATCAGCTCGCTGTCATCCTACATTCAGTCAATTCTTAACCAGGCTCTTGAAATTGACTACATCGAATTCCTTCCCGTTAACGCACAGACTGACAAGCCCAATGCAGGCGGATGGACACAGTTTGTTTACGAATGCGGAAGATTCATAAACTCCTTCATTCAGGACTATTCTCTTACAGATATGTCCCAGGTAGATGAAAAATCAAGAGTAATTACCGTTTGGGTAAGTACCGGTCGTGACCAGGCTCAGGTTCTTAAAGATATGATTGCCGACCTGTTCACTCCCGAAACAGGCATCCAGGTTAACCTTCAGCTTGTTCAGGGCTCGGTTATTGAAGCAACCCTTGCAGGTAAGGGCCCCGATATCGCTCTTATGCAGGCAACCGCTCAGCCCGTTAACTTCGCAATCCGTGGTGCACTTGTTGACCTTAAGGAAATGGCAAACACCTACGATGCAGATGAGGGCGGCTGGGATGCTATAGCTTCCAGATTCTCCGAGGGTGCAATCACTCCCTTTAAGTTTGACGGTGCGGTTTATGCCCTTCCCGAAACCCAGGCGTTCGATGTAATGTTCTACCGTAAGGACGTTTTCGCAGAGCTTGGTCTTTCCGTTCCCAGAACCTGGGAAGAGTTCTACCAGATAGTTCCCGTGCTTCAGAGAAATAACCTTGAGGTTGGTCTTCCCGATATCAACGCGGCAGTTGCCGGTGTTGTACAGAGTGCTCCCATGACACAGAATATGTTCTCTGCTCTTGTTTTCCAGAAGGGCGGCAGATATTATAAGGAAGATTTGAAATCCACAGCCTTCGATGAAGATCCTGCAAAGGAAGCATTCGCAGAGCTTGTTGAATGCTATACCAAGTTTGAATTCCCTGTAAAATATAACTTCTATAACCGTTTCCGTTCCGGTGAAATGCCTCTTGCTGTTCAGGCTTATACACAGTATAACCAGCTCAGTGCGGCAGCTCCCGAAATTGAAGGTCTTTGGGATATGGCTCCCATTCCCGGTACCATTGTAACCGATGAAAACGGCAATGTTGTTACCGATGAAAACGGAACTCCTCTTATTGACCGTTCTCAGGGTAGCCAGATTACCGGTGCAGTAATGTTTAATAAAACTGAAGACAAAGAAGCTGCATGGGAATTTATGAAATGGTACACAGGTGCAGAAGCTCAGGCAAGATATGCTCTTGACATGGAAGCTATTATGGGTCCTGCAGCCCGTCAGGCCGTTTCCAACCTGGAAGCTTTTGAAGATCTTCCCTGGACAAAGGACGAAAAGGTTGTTCTTAAACGAAGCTGGGAAGAGGTTCGCGGCATTGAAGAGCTTCCCGGAAGCTACTATACAGCCCGCGGTATTCAGAACGCATTCCGTCTTTCTGCTTACAACTATGAAAACCCCTATGAGCAGTTTGCTCTCAAGAATAAAGAAATTAACGAAGAAATCAAGCGTAAGTACGAAGAATTCGGACTTACAGACGAAGACGTAACCAAGTAAAACTTGAAAAGCCTTTGTTTAAAATGAAAACGCTCTGTCCCGGAAATCCGGGGCAGATGCGAAAATTCTGAAATCTTACTTTAAAAAGGAGGATAAATGTGAGTACACAAACCCTTACAACAAAAAAAGTGAAAAAGCAAAGTAATTTCAAGTATACTCTCGGTGAAATAAAGAAAAACAAGGTAAGCTACCTTATGATGGCTCCATTCCTTGCACTTTTCTGCTTGTTTACTGTGCTTCCCATTCTTTCTTCAATGGTGCTTAGCTTTACATATTTTAATATGCTGGAATTTCCTGAGTGGAGAGGCCTTTATAACTATGTAAGACTGTTCCTTGAAGACGATGTTTTCCTTATTGCAGTTAAAAACACTCTTGTTTTTGCATTCCTTACAGGTCCTGTAAGCTATATGCTTTGCTTTGTGTTTGCATGGTTCATTAATGAACTTACCCCAAAAATCAGAGCCGTAATGACCCTGGTGTTCTATGCACCCTCAATGTGTGGTTCAATTTATGTTATCTGGACATACATCTTCGATGGTGATTCCTACGGTCTTATCAACTCTTACCTTATGAAAGCAGGACTTATAGATACGCCGATTCAGTGGCTTACCGATGTTAATTATAATGTAACAATCATCATTATAATTCAGCTTTGGTTGAGCCTTGGTACAAGCTTCCTTTCCTTCATGGCAGGTTTTAAGAGCCTTGACCATTCTCTTTGCGAAGCAGGTGCCATTGACGGTATAAGAAACCGTTTCCAGGAACTTGTTTATATTACCATTCCCCAGATGAAGAACATTCTTCTTTTTGGTGCCGTAATGCAGATTTCTTCTGCTTTCGCAGTAGGTCCTGTACCTATGGCGTTGGGTGGTTTCCCCTCAACAGACTACTCGCTTCATACAGTAGTTGTACATATTTACGACTACGGTAATGTGCGTTATGAAATGGGTTATGCTTCCGCAATTTCCTTCCTTCTTTGCCTGGCAATGATAGGAACAAACAAGGTTATTCAGAAGCTTCTTAAAACAGGAGACTAACCATTAAATAGAAAGCAAGGAGAAATGAAATATGGCTAAAGATACAATGAAAAAATCCCGTGTTAACAGATCTCTTGGCGGAGATATAATGGTTATCCTGATGCTTGTTTCCATTGGTGCGTTCATGGTACTTCCTCTGTACCTTTCAGTTATTAACGCATTCAAGCCTCTTGATGAAATCTTCTTATATCCCCCCAGATTTTATGTTATGAAACCCACGCTTACCAACTTCAAACAGTTGTTCCAGATGACATCTAACCTGTGGGTGCCCTTCAGCAGATACATATTCAACAGCGTTTTCGTAACACTTGTTGTAACAATAGGTCACGTTTTACTGGCATCTATGGCAGCGTATCCGCTGGCAAAGCATAAGTTCCCCGGCAACAAACAGATATTCAAGTTCGTAAGAACGGCACTTCTGTTCACCGGTGGTACTCTTGCAATTCCTCAGTATGTAATTATGGCAATTCTCGGTATGGTTGATACATATTGGGCAGTTATGCTTCCTCCTATGGCAAGTGCACTTGGCTTGTTCCTTATGAAGCAGTTCATGGAACCCATCGGTGACGCTATGCTGGAAGCCGCAAAAATTGACGGTGCAAGCGAATGGAGAATCTGGTGGCAGATAGTAATGCCTATGGTTAAACCTGCATGGCTCACTCTTTCCATCTTCTCTTTCCAGGGTATATGGAACGCTACCGGTGCAAACTTTATCTATTCCGAGCAGCTTAAGCTCCTTCCCACAGTTCTTACACAGATTCAGGCAGGCGGTATTGCCCGTACCGGTGTAGCAGCTGCGGCATCTCTTGTTCTTCTTATACCTCCCGTGCTGTTCTTCGTAATTACCCAGAGTAATGTCCTTGAAACAATGGCACATTCAGGTATGAAAGACTAACAGATGAATTTTTTAATTATTTAAGGAGGATAACAGGCTGATGAAAAAAATGAAAAATTTGCTTATATGTCTGATAGCTTTCACCCTGGTTTGCGGCTCTGCCATTACAGTTTCAGCGGATGTTCCCTATTATTCATATAACTATAGCTTTGAGGGTACAAAAAGTGACTCTCCGGCAGGATACCTTCCCGGCAGGGTAGTAACCGGTTTCGATGTTGGTGTTGGTCATTTTAAAAACCCTAACGATATTTTTGTAGATACTCATAAAAATATTTATGTTGTAGATACCGATAACAAACGAATTGTTGTTATGGATAAGGATTTTAACCATATCAGAACAATTGACAAGTTCACAAATCCCGACGGCACTCCCTACGATATGTATATGCCTATGGGTATTTTCGTAACTCCCGACGGTGAATATTACATTGCTAACCGTGACCGCATTGACCCTGAAACAGGCTCGGTGCATATGGACGGTGGTGAGGTTGTTGTTTGTGATGAAAACGGTGTTATCAGCAGAACCTATGCTAAACCCGAAACACCTTACCTTGGCAAGGAAAGAACCTTCCAGCCCAAAAAGGTTGTAGTTGACAGTCAGGATGTAATCTATGCCCTTTCTGACAACATCAACGAGGGTATTGTCAGCGTTGACCAGAACAACACCTTCCTTGGTTTCTTCGGTTCTGAAAAGGTTAGTATGACAGCGGCTCAGCTTGCTGACTACTACTGGAGAAAGTGGTTCCTTAACGATAAGCAGATTGCACAGCTTATCTCTTTCCAGCCCACCGAATATTCCAATATGTATATTGACGATAAAGACTTCGTTTATACATCAAACGCTTACGAAGAGCTTTCCGTAGCACAGATTAAGCGTCTTAACCCCAACGGCTCCAATGTTCTGGATGCTACACTTAAGTTCGGTGACCTCAGGGAAACCAGAGATGCTGACGATAAGGTTGTAAAACAATCCTTCATTGATATTACAGCAGATAAAGACGGTTTCTTCTTCTGTCTTGATAAAAATGTAGGCCGTATCTATGTTTACAACCAGGATAGTGAGCTTCTTATGATCTTCGGTGATATCGGTACAAAGGTTGGTACATTCAGAAACCCCATTGCTATTGAAAACCTTGATGGCAAAATTATGGTTCTTGATAAAGAAAAACAGAACATTACCGTTTTTGGTCTTACCACTTACGGTGAAGCTCTTCGTGATGGTGTAAAGAAATACCAGAAGGGTCTTTACCAGGAAGCTCTTGAGCCCTGGGAACAGGTTCGCGACATGAACGCAAACTTTGAAGATGCCTACACAGGTATAGGTAAAGCAGAAATGCTTCTTGCAAGTACGCTTGAAGATGAAACTGAAAGTAAATCTCTTTACCTTTCATCAATGAATAACTTCCATCTGGCAAATGACAGAGAAAACTATTCCGAAAGTAAAAAAGAAGTACGAACAATTACCCTGAGAGAAAACTTTACCTTGATTATAGTTGCAATCATTGTTCTTTTCATTCTTGTAAAGATATATGGCAAGTTCAAGGCTCAGGTTAACGGTTTTGTTTCAAAAGCTTTTTTGGGAATTTTAAGTAAAATAAAGAAGGAGGGTAAATAAAATGGCAGGTAAAAGACAGAATTATTATGCTACAATGAGCCCTTATTTTTATCCGTTTTATTCGCTCATTCATCCCTCCGACGGTTTCCAGGAAATGAAATATAACAAAAAGGAATGCTTACCTTTTGCTATAGGAACTCTCATTTTGTGGTACATAACAACCGTTATTAAAACTCAGTATACAGATTTTGTGTTTAATATGCAGAATCCGGATAAAATCAATATTATTATGATTTTAATAACAACTCTCGGTGTGTTCTTCATTGCAGCCATTGCAAACTGGAGCGTAACAACTCTTATGGACGGTGAAGGCTCTTTCAAGGTGATTGTAACTGCCGGGGCGTATTCCCTTATCCCGATTATTTTTTCAAATGTGCTCATAACCGTAGCCAGCAAATTCGTTTGCCAGGATGAAGGTGTGTTCCTTGATTATGTTGAAATTATAGCGTGGATATGGACAGCAATTTTACTTGTAATTGCTTTACAGAAAATACACGATTTCTCCTACGGAAAAACAATCAGTATGCTTGCGCTTACAGCCTTTGGTGTTGCTATAATCGTATTCCTGGGCGTGCTTGTGTACAGCTTGTATCAGCAGGTAAGTGCATTTATCGTAGGTCTTTACTACGAAATCATTTACAGGTTCTTCAGTTAAACTGACAGACCGTCTGATTGAATTTAGAAAAAAGGAGAGTACGAACAGTGAAGAAAATGAAAAAAACAGCTATACTCTGCCTGGTTCTTATACTGGCTTTATCTATGGCATTTACGAATGTTACTCTTGCAGATGAGCCTGTAGCTGAACCTGCTGCAGAAACAGCAACAGAAACAGAAACAACCGCTGTACTGACTGAGCTTCCTGACCCCGTGTTTGAGCTCATTGCCGAAACAGAGAAGGTTGCTCTGTATGCTGATAAAAATTTAGGTGAAATTAAGCTGGTTGATAAGGTCAGCGGCGTTGAGTGGTTTAGTAACCCTCAGGATAAATCCGCAAGCATTGATATAGGTGAAAACTTAGACAGAATTTATTCTCAGTTTTCTATAGAATATGCTCAGGCTTATAACCTTCTTACAACTAATAGTGCGGCAGAATGCCTTAAATATCAGAAAACCAACAGTAAACCCAGTGTTGCAACAAGAGCCTTCAACACTCTTGCAGGCTTTGATGAAAATGCAGGTCACGAGGAAGTAGGTTTCTGTGACGCACTTGATTTTGAGCTTGTTGACGGTGGTATTAAGTTTATTTACAAAATGCCTAAGTTCGGCTTCAAAATCGTTCTTCAGCACCTGGTAAAAGATGACCACCTTGAAACCTCTATCCTTATGGATGAAAGTATTTTAAGTGCGATTCATATGGAAAAACAGGTTGTTGGCGGTTTCCAGACCCGTATTACAGAAATTGACTATAATGTAACCAGAATCGACCTTCTGCCCATGTTTGGTGCAGGCAGAATAGGGGAAGAGGGCGCAATGTTTATTCCCGATGAATCTGGTGTTATTATCAATTACAACAACGGTAAGGAAAACTATGCTGAGTACGATATGCCCGTTTACGGAAGATATTTCGACACCAAGGAATATGCAAGAAGAAGCCCCGGTGTTTATATGCCTGTTTTTGGTAATATCAAGCCCCAGGGAACTCTTATGGGTATTGTTACCGAAGGTGCTCCTGCAGCATTTATGAGAGCTTTTGTTTCCGGTAAAAATACCGATTTCAACAACGCATATTCATCGGCACAGGTTTTTGTAATTGAGAAAAATGTTGGTGTTACTGAAGGTATTCCTTATGCAAAATCTCTTTTTGGTGAAGGAAATAACTATACTGTTAGATATTATCCTCTGTCTGCAGAAAAAGGAAACTATGTGGGCATGGCTGATAAGTACAGAGAATACCTTGTAAATGAATTGGGTATGAAAAAACAGGAAGGCTTGGATTCCAATGTTTTCCTTGATATTTACGGTCAGGTAAATAAGGATAAGAACATCCTCGGCGTACCTGTTGAAATGCCTGAAACACTTACGAGCTACGAGGAAGTTATAGATATTGTTGAAGAGCTTAAGGAAAAAGGCGTTGAACAGCCTACAATCCGCTACAACAACTGGCAGAGCACCAAAAACGACGGTACCGTTGCCGTAAAGGTTAAGCTCAGCTCATACCTTGGCGGAAAAGGTAAGTTTAAAAAGCTTTTATCCTACGCAAAGGAAAACAATATTGATTTGTTCCCTTCAATTGACTACGTTAACTTTGCAAATGGCAGCCTGAAATACAGCAAATTCGGAAACTCCGTTAAAAAGCTTGATCAGTCTCCTGCAACAATCGTAAGAAGCCGCGTACCCATCAAACTGGGCAGCAAGTGGTATTTGCTTAAGCCTCAGACCCTTAAGGAAGGCTCGGCAAGCTATTTTGAAAACTATGCAGGCTATGAAATCGGCGGCATTGGACTTGATTCCATAGGTTCTATGGTTTATTCCGACTACAGCAAGGGTTCAACTGCAAGGGTTGAAACAGCGAAAGTATGGGAAGAAGTTTTTGCAAATGCAAAAGCATCAACAGGCAAGCTTCTTATTGACGAAGCAAATGCTTATGCGTTCCCCTATGCAGATGTAATTCTCAAAGCTCCTTCAACCGATGCATACTGTGAAATTGCGGATTATACCGTACCTTTCTACCAGATGGTGCTTCATGGTTATGTAAACTTTGGTACAGAAGCTGTTAACCTTTCTGCAACACCTGAACTTATCAGACTTAAAGGTATTGAAACCGGAGCTGCACTTACATATTCTGTATTTGCATCTCCCGCAAGTGATGTAAAGGATACCTATATGGATTATCTTTTCAGTGCAAACTTTGACCTTGTAAAGGATACCATTACAGAAAACTATGCAGCTGATAAGGAATATTATAAATCCATTAACAATCAGAAAATCGTAAACCATGAAATCCTGGCAACAAATGTAACCCGTACAACATTTGAAAACGGTGTAAAGGCAGTTGTAAATTACAACGACAGCGCAGTTACACTTGAAGACGGCACTACAGTTGAAGCTGAGAGCTACATTGTACAGTAAAGGAGGCGAGAGAGTTGGAAAACAAAAAAGTTGATGAAATCCGCGCAGAAATAAAAGCGGAAAAGCAGAAACCTGCAAAAGTAAAAAAACAGAAAAAGCCAATGACTCTTGCTGCCCGTAGTGCTGTTACAGGTTACGGATTTATAGCTTTATGGCTTATAGGCTTTATATTCATTTTCGCAATGCCCATGATAACCGCAGTTATTTACTCCTTCTCCAATGTACAGATTAAGGCAGGAGGTCTTGTTACAAGGTTTATTGGCTTGGCGAACTATGACCACGCATTCAATGTAGACCCTGTTTACACACAGAACATTCTTAAAGCTCTTGGTACAATGCTTTATGAGGTGCCCATCATTTCTATATTCAGTATGTTTATTGCAAGCTTGCTGAACCAGGAATTCAAGGGCAGAACAATTGCCAGAGTATTGTTCTTCCTTCCTGTAATTATTGCCTCCGGTGCAGTAATTCAGATTCTTAAGGAAGGCGGCATGAGCACAACAATGAGTAACTCTACCGACTCTGTTTATCTGTTCCAGTCAACAGCTCTTAAGGATATTCTTTCACAGACAGGTATTAACAGTAAGCTTATTGAAACCATTACCACGGTTATTGACAAAATTTTTGATATAACCTGGAAGAGTGGTGTACAGATTCTTCTGTACCTTTCCGGCTTACAGACAATTCCGAAGTCCTACTACGAGGTATCTTCAATGGAAGGTGCAACAGGCTGGGAAGAGTTCTGGAAAATCACTTTCCCCATGCTTATGCCCATTACCCTTGTGTGCGTAGTTTATACAATTATTGACTCGTTCACCTATTATGACAACCCTGTTATGAAACAGATTAGCACTTACATCAGCGACCTGGAATTCGGTCAGGCAGCTGCAATGAGTATGGTATTCTGTATAATAATCTTTATAATAGTTGTGGCGATAACAAAAACAATCTTCCGAAATGTTTCGGATCAGGCTGAATAAGGAGGGGAGAATATATGGATTACAAAGAAATGACTTTAAAAGAAAAATTTATGTACAGAACCGATATTCACTCCCGCCGTCAGCTTTTTCAGTGGGTTGCGAAAATGTTCTGGAGTCTGTTCAGATATCTTCTTATCTTCGGCATGGCATATGTTATCCTTTTCCCTGTTCTTAATATGCTCAGTAAAGCATTCAGTGAGGATATCTTTGTTGCTGAAACCACAAAATGGATTCCGCGTAACATAGGCTTTAATAATGTGGAAATTGCACTGGATTACCTGAAATATTCACAGACCTTCTGGCTTACCTTGAGGCTGTCTCTTGTGAACTCAATTATCCAGGTTGTTGTTTCAGCTATTGTTGCTTACGGCTTCTCCCGTTTCAATTTCCCGGGCAAGAAATTCTGGTTCACAATGGTTCTTGTTACCATTATTGTTCCTTCTCAGACATACATAATGTCACAGTATATCAATTTCCGTTACTTTGACTTTTTCGGTATTCTTGCTCCCTTTGGTTTAAGCATTAACCTTCTCAGCACAGAGTGGACATTCTGGTTACCTTCCATGTTTGGTGTTGGTCTTAAATCCGGCTTGTTCATCTACATTATGAGACAGTTTTTCCTTGGAATGCCTAAAGACCTTGAAGAAGCAGCTACCATTGACGGTTGCGGACCTATCAGAACTTTCGTTCAGATTATGATGCCCAACGCTATGGTTTCCTGCCTTACAGTATTTCTTTTCTCCTTTGTGTGGAACTGGAACGATTACTTCACAGCATCAACAATGTTCCCTCAGGGAATTCAGCCTCTTTCGGTTATGCTGTTTAATACCTATGACCTTAGCACGCTGGCATTTGCTTCAACAGAAACAATTAACTTTGCTTATGTTAAAAACGCAGGTGCGTTGCTTGCAATTTCTCCCCTTATTATCGTATTCCTTCTTGGTCAGAACTTCTTTATTGAAAGTATTGACAGAGTTGGTATTAAGGGCTAATAACAAATGTAAAAGCCTCAGCTTAACGCTGAGGCTTTTTGCATTTATAAAAGATATTTAGTTAAACAGCTTATTTAAATCAGTATCACTAAGGAATGTTGCCGCAAAGGACATTGTAAGATGGAACAGAGAGGTGTTCCATTTGGTATCCTTGCCCCAGCCTTCAAAGGTGGTGGTACCTCCTTCACGGAGAATTCTCAGCCATGCACCTTCATCAAGCAAAGCACTGTCAAGCATTTCGGTTTTGCCTTCACGGGCAAGGCCAAGCATTGTAACAAAGGCACAGAAGAAGGAAAATGCACTTATTTTCCGTGTGTTTACCATTTCTTCAAAGTTTGCTTTAAATTCCTCATCAGGAGCAAGGCCAAAGGCGTAAGGGAAACAGTTGCCGATAATGCTTGTATGCTCTGTCCAGGCTCCATCCTTAAACAGATGACGCTCATTGTCATAGAAGGTGCTGCAAAAAGCATCCACAAGGGGCTTTTCGTCACGGTAGCAGGGCTCACCCAATATATCCGCCATTTTGTTGGCAGTTTTTATTGCTTCAAGGTAGTAGGCATTGATGGAAACATGGGGCTGCTCGCATATTTTGTTTTCGGTTATATCAACATCGTAGCCATCCTGGAAGTTTTTAGGCCATTCCACAACACACCATTTATCAAGGTGTGAAAGTATGCCGTCCTTTTCGTAATCCCTGCGGTAGCTTTCCAGAAGCTTTACAACCTTAGGGTAATTTACCGAAAGATATTCTTTATCGCCCGTAAGTCTGTAGTGCCATAATATAAGGTATACCATAATAAGGGGATATTCCGCAATTTCCTGCATAAATGAACAGTCAAGGCAGGTAACAAGCCCGTCGGTTATGAAGGAAGAGGAGAAGGCATCGTCAATAAGCTTGCGCACCATGGTGTCATCCTCGGTCAGGAGCATATATGTAAGGGCGGTGTAACAGCCGTCACCAACATAAAAACCTTTTTCCCGCTCCATACAGTCCTGAATAACCTCCTGCACACCATATTTCTGACTGTGCACACATAAATCCCATATGCTGCGAAGCTTTTCGTTATTTGCATATTCAGGCTTCATTTTTGCTTTCAGCTTAAAGGGATAGTGGCGGACATTCATATACGCCCGGGTTATTTCCACACCTTCGGGCAGAATAATATCCGCGTGACGGAAGGTTTTGTAATCAAACCAGTCAAGAGTGCTGATGCCGTCGGATAAAATCCAGTTTTCTTCATAGGTACAGTTTGCGCGGAGATTGTACCTTACGCTGCCGTCATCGTTTAAATCGTTGCCGCAGCGGATGGTTACAACATCTCCCTTTTTGCCCTTTGCTTCAAGGCAAAGATAACCAACATAGTTTGAACCGAAATCCAGTTTAAGCACATTACCCTTAATCTCGCTTGTTACAGGCTGAATTTCCTCAAATTCAAGCATATAGCTTTTCTGCTCTGCCAGAGTAATATCAAGGCAGGTGTGAATACGGGCATTTTCCCATTTGCTGTCATCAAAGGAAGGCATTTCAAAGCCGACCTCCGGAGAATTTGAATTATATTCCTCCAAAAACTGGGTCTGATAACCGCAAATGCCGGTTTCACGATAACCGCTGTGAGGAATTGTTTTAAAGCTTTCATCAGAGGAAACCGCAGTTTTGCCGTCAAAATCCAGGTCAAGAATAAGACCGTGGCGGTTATCACCGCTTTGCCATACACGGTTTATGAGACCCTGATAAAGTGTATGAACAGCTATGGTGTTTTCACCTTCTGTCAGAAAACCGGTTACATCAATTTCATTGTAATTGTACTGAAAATGATAGGAGGGAGAAGGACCCTGAGCAACAAAGCTGCCGTTTATGTATAGTTTGTAATAATCATCAGCAGAAATGAACATTACCGCTTTTTCCGGAAGGGTTTCAATCCGGAAATTTTTTCTGAAAAGGATGTGGCGGTTGCGGTGTTCATCACAGGGGAGGTCTACCTTTTCAAGCTGTCTGTGAAAAACATTTCGGGGGGAGAGCTTGTAAAATTCACCGTCAGTTATCCATTTTCCTGTAAAATTATGCATAGTATCACCTCAAATAAAAATGTAAAACGGAGAACAGCTGTGTTCTCCGTTTTATTGTATCATAAAATTAATAAAAGTGCAATAGTTTTGCTGTTACATTTATTGTCCGATTTTTACACAGTATAGCGGTAATTGAATCTGCCAACAGGTGCCGAAACACCATTTTTGTAAAAATCCATAACATCAGGCTTGTAACCGGTGTTGCTCATGTAACCACGCTTGTAAAGGTGATTGTCCGGATAGGGGTTTTTGAAGGTGTTATCACACCATTTAAACTCAAAATCCATTTTTTCACCAAGGTCAAGCAGAGCCTTTGCAATTTTCAGAGTTACACGGTTGCCGGAGGTTACTCTGGTTATATCAGCTACGGTTTCCCAGACATTGCCGTTGAACCTCTGCAGTTCTGATTGTCTTACACGGAAATCATAGCCCTCCCATCCCGTTTCGCGGTTTCGGTCAATATCAATGTAAAGCTCCATACAGTTTGGCTCGGTTGTTGCCACAATGTCATTTTCACAAGTTGCGGTAAAGTACATATATTCGCTGTCTCTGGCAACTTTGCTGCCTGTTATGTCGTTTCTGCCGGTTTTATTCACATAGCGTGTGCGTTCATTACATCCGTGAACATCGCGGTGAGGTGCGCTTCCTTTGAAATTGAAATATCCGGGAGAAACATTTTCCCATTGCGAATCGTCACCGTTTATGTTGATAGTAACAGGTGCCGATGCAGGAGCCTGCTTAACTGTACCTTTGAATTTTCTTACATTGGAAACAAGCTGAAGAAAATAAGTATCCAGGTACCCGTCCTTGTCAAATTCAATATCCCGGGACCGTTCATAGTCAAACAAATCGCAAAAACCTGCATCATTGGGATAATCATATTCCGTAACATTGGGTTTTGCTCCGTTTCCTATATGTTTGCCAACCTGCCATTCATTCCAGCCGGTTACATAAACCACATCAGGGTCAACCTCATGTACTCTGTCCCATTGCTCCTGGAAATTGTAACCGTATTTATAAGAGTCCTCAGTCATTTTAGAGGTTCTGTCCTTGCTTGTGTAACTCTTTGTCATCATAATCTGATCGTGATAGTTAAAATATGTAAAGCTGTCTGCTCCCTCGTAAGTGTTCTGTGCCACACCTACACTCATCTGCTCGCAGGTGCCATCCTCACGCTCACCGAATTTGTGCTGAGGGAATACCTCAAGCCAGCTCCACTGGTCAGTACGGGTGGGTCCTGCATAGTAGGACGCCTGACAGGGACGGAAGGTAAAGAAATTTGAAATTTCTTCAGCCGTTTTCCTTGCTCCTTCGCTTTCATTAAGAGGAGAAACTGTTTCCGGATAAACCATCATAAGAGGCTTGCCGTCGAGCATAAACCAACAGTCACTGTACAGACCGCTTTTGTAAATATCCTGATAAAGTGAATGCATAAGACAGTTGGAATCACGGCAGGGACCAAACCTTCCCAGGAAGGTGATTCCGGGTACCTTTATGCCGTCACGCCTGCATTTGCGGATTTCGTTAAGTATTGCAAGAACATTCTTTTTAAACCAGTTTCCACCGTTTGAGTTATCAAAGCAGATGAAATCAACACCAGCCATTGTCAGAAGAATAAGCTGTTTGCGGAGAACATATGTGTCCTGAAGACGGTAATAACCAAAGAAGGGCTCACTCCAGAAATAGCCTCCAGGCTCCCAGGCGTGATGGGTAACATCAAATTCGGCTTCAGGATAAACTGAAAGAATATCCTTAAGGTCACGGGGACCGGAATCGCCTGAATGGGTATGGTTATAGAACATACCGATGAACTTTTCGCGTTTGTCCGGACATTCCTCTGCAGAAGCCACCTTTCTGCCAAGCATATCGGTAGCCTCCCAGGTGTCGCAGTTGCAGTCCCATACCGGGGTAGTAACAGGAGTGTATTCCGCTTCATCGTAAGGGCTGTGAACAGTAAATTCAAACCAGTTCAGGGTAACACCGCTTGATGCCTGGAACACAAGGTATACATCGTGCAGACCCGCTGTTTTTGTGATTTCAATCCAGGCATCTGAAGGAGCATTGAAAAAATCGGTATTTGTTGTGATGAAAGTGCCGATTGTTTCACCGTCGGGAGAATCAAGCCTTAGTTCAAAAACTGCATTTGAACACTTTGCCCATTCTGCCTTGAACCCCCTTTTACCATCGCAGAAATCCACAGAAGGAATTTTTACAACAACGGGACCCTCTGTACCATTTTCGGGCTTCAGCGGTGAAAGGGGAGTGGAGTTTTTGTACACCTTCAGCCAGTTTTCAAAGGTTATAAACGCACCGTCATAGGGCTGAGTGTCATAGGCAAAAATTTTCATAAAATCATCCTCTCAAAAAACAGGGGGCAGTTATCTGCCCCCTGAATGCAGATATTTCATAATAGCATTGTATCACGAAAAAAAACATTCTGCAATGGTTTATTTTTACTTTTTACGCCTTATAACGGTAATTGAATCTGCCGAAGGGTGCAGAAACTCCGTGTGTATAGAACTGCATTACATCGTACTTTTTGGGGAAAATTTCACGGAAACAGTTGTCAACCCATTTGAATTCAAAGTCGATTTTATCACTTAAACCAAGGTCAGCCTTGTTTACTTCAATGACAACTGTGTTGCCGTTGTAGGTGCGTTTTACATCCGCTACCTTTTCCCAGCCGTAGCCACCGTTTTTAATGGTACCGGCATTTGCCTGAAGCTCACCGCCTGCAACACGGAAATTGTAGCCCTCCCAGCCGGTTTCATGGCTTCTGTCGGTGTTAAGGAACAGAAGCATACAGTTTTCTTTGTCTGTATCCACAATGGCATCCTCACAGGAAGCGTAGAAATAAAGCTTTTCAGCATCCCTTGCTACCTTTGCCATGGTAATATCATTTCGCATACTGCGGTTGCAATAACGGGTTTTGAGACCAAAACCGGGATACTGACGCTCCTGAGTGCTTCCCTTGTGGTTGCGGTAGGTGGGAGCAACCTCATTCCAGTTAATTTCGCCCTTTACCTCAGGGCTTGCAGACTCAACCTTTGCAGTACCCTTGAATTTACGGATATTTGCGCAAAGCTGAAGATAATATGTATCAAGCTGACCGTCAATGTCCGGCTCAATGTCACGGCTGTGTTCACGGTCATACTGGTCAACAAAGGCGATTTCAGGACTACCCTCGGGGAATCCCCAGCCCTGACATTTACCTGCAACCCATTCGTTCCAGCCGGTAATGAATATCATATCCGGGTCGGCTTCTATGGCGTTGTCCCATTGCTCCTGGAAATTGTAGCCCTGAAGGAAGGAATCCTCGGTTAAAAGAGCGTGCTTGTCTTTATCGGTATAGCTTCTGCCGTAGCTGCCCACAATGTTAAAACGGGTACAACGGTTTTCGGCTGTTCTGTTCTGTGCAACGCCTACTGTCATCTGCTCAAAGGAACCGTCCTCCCTCACAACAAATTTGTTCTGGGGAGCGTTCTGAAGCCATGCCCACTCGTTTTCAACCTCTTCGGCGCCGTCATAACGGGGATGACCGGGACGGAAGGTAAAGGCATTTTTAATTTCTTCAATGAATTTTTCGTCAAATTCACCTTCTGCAATGTTCTCAAGAACGGTGGGATGAGCCATAACAACGGGTTTGCCATCAATTTTGTACCATAAATCCTCATAAAGACCGGGCTTATAGAGGTTCTGATAAATTGCTCTCAGCATAAACATTGATGTGCGGTTAGGCCAGAAATTCATCATAAACAGGAACTGAGGCACCTTTATGCCGTCCAGCTTTGCCTGGCGCATCTGCTCTAAAAGTGCTGTGTAAGCCTCAGCAAAAAGCAGGGCATTGTTGGTGTTGTCAAAGGCAATGTAATCCACACCGGCGTTTGCAAGCATAATAAGCTGCTTGCGGATAACATAGGGGTCGGTGTCACGGTAAAAGCCCCACAAAGGTTTATTCCAATGAGGTCTGCCTCCCTGCCAGGCGGGGTGGTCTCTGTCGGATTCCGCTTCAGGATAGTCCTCAAGCATACCAACTATGGTTTCACCATCGGTTAATGTGGCAGGCTCGTGCCAGGTCCAGAAGAACATACCAACCTTTTTGTCGCGCTTTTCAGGGCATTCCTCGGGAGAAGGGATTTTTCTTCCCAGCATATCGGTAGCCTCCCAGGTATCTGCCTGAACATCAATTACCCGTTCGTCGGGAACAGGGGTGTAATCGTTTGCATCGTAGGGGCTTGCGTTTGTGAAACGGAAGCTGCGGTAACCGGCACGCATTTCAAACTTCAGGTAAACATCATGAAAACCTTTGGTTTCCTCGATTTCACCCCAGCTGATGTTGCCGTTTCCGAAAGCCATAGCTTCGCAGGCAATAACGCCTATGCATCTGCCGTCTAAGCGGTCAAGATGCACATAAACAAGGGAAATGCCCGAGGCAGGCTCGTAGCCTAAAATTTCAAGACCTTTTTTGCCGTTGCCGAAATCCACATTTTTAATTAATGCATAGTCTCCGTTATCCTGACGGACACGAAGAAAGTTTCTGTTATCAATATATGCTTTGCCAAAGCATTTTAAGGTGTTGGCTGTGTAACGGATTTCCATAGAATTTACCTCTCTTTTTTATGCCTTGTAACGGTAATTGAATCTACCGAAGGGTGCAGAAACTCCGTGTGTATAGAACTGCATTACATCATACTTTTTGGGGAAAATTTCACGGAAACAGTTGTCAACCCATTTGAATTCAAAGTCGATTTTATCACCTAAACCAAGGTCAGCCTTGTTTACTTCAATAACAACTGTGTTGCCGTTGTAGGTGCGTTTTACATCCGCTACCTTTTCCCAGCCGTAGCCACCGTTTTTGATTGTGCCGGCATTTGCCTGAAGCTCACCGCCTGCAACACGGAAATTGTAGCCCTCCCAGCCGGTTTCATGGCTTCTGTCGGTATTAAGGAACAGAAGCATACAGTTTTCTTTATCTGTATCCACAATTTCGTCTTCACAGGAAGCATAGAAATAAAGCTTTTCAGCATCTCTTGCCACCTTTGCCATAGTAATATCGTTTCGCATACTGCGGTTGCAATAACGGGTTTTGGAACCAAAACCGGGATACTGACGCTCCTGAGTGCTTCCCTTGTGGTTGCGGTAGGTGGGAGCAACCTCATTCCAGTTAATTTCGCCCTTTACCTCAGGGCTTGCAGGCTCAACCTTTGCAGTACCCTTGAATTTTCGGATATTTGCACAAAGCTGAAGATAATATGTATCAAGCTGACCGTCAATGTCCGGCTCAATGTCACGGCTGTGTTCACGGTCAAACTGGTCAACAAAGGCAAGCTGAGGGCTGTCCTCCGGAATTCCCCATCCGTGCCATCTGCCGGCTGTCCATTCGTTCCATCCGGTAACAAATATCATGTCCGGGTCAGCTTCAATGGCATAGTCCCATTGCTCCTGGAAATTGTAGCCCTGAAGGAAGGAATCCTCGGTTAAAAGGGAGTGCTTATTCTTGTCAGTATAGCTTCTGCCGTAGCTTCCCACGATGTTGAAACGGGTACAACGGTTTTCGGCTGTTCGGTTCTGGGCAACGCCTACTGTCATCTGTTCAAAGGAGCCGTCCTCCCTGACGCAGAATTTGTGCTGAGGAGTGTTTTGGAGCCATGCCCATTCGTTTTCAATTTGGGGGTCACCTTCATAGCTGGGATGACCGGGACGGAAGGTGAAAGCATTCTTTATTTCATCCACAAGAAGCTTGTCAAATTCACCCTCGGCAATGTCGTCAAGTACTGTAGGATGAGCCATAACAACAGGTTTGCCGTCAATCTTATACCATAAATCCTCATAAAGACCGGATTTATAAATATCCTGATAAATTGCTCTCAGCATAAACATAGATGTGCGGTGAGGCCAGAAGTTCATCATAAACATAAACTGAGGCACCTTAATGCCGTCCAGCTTAGCCTGGCGCATCTGCTCAAAAAGTGCGGTGTAAGCTTCACGCATGAGCCCTGCTCCGTTGGTGTTGTCAAAGGCAATGTAGTCCACACCGGCATTTGAAAGCATAATAAGCTGTTTGCGGATAACATAGGGGTCGGAATCACGGTAAAAGCCCCACAAAGGCTCATTCCAATGGGCATCAAAAATTTTCCATGCAGGATGGTGCTCATCAAACTCCGCTTCGGGGTAATCCTCTATCATACCTGTAATGGTCTGGGTATCGTTCAAACTATTGCGTTCATGCCAGGTCCAGAAAAACATACCTACCTTTTTGTCGCGGCGGTCCGGACATTCCTCCGGAGAAGGTACCTTTCGCCCAAGCATATCGGTAGCCTCCCAGGTATCTGCCTGAACATCAATTATGCATTCATCGGGAATGGGAGTGTAATCCTTTGTGTCGTGGGGACCGGCGTTTGTGAAACGGAAGCTGCGATAACCGGCACGCATTTCAAACTTAAGGTAAACATCGTGGAAACCCTTGGTTTCCTCAATTTCACCCCAGCTGATGTTACCGTTTCCGAAAGCCATGGTCTCGCAGGCAATAACGCCGATGCACCTGCCATCCAAACTGTCAAGATGCACATAAACAAGGGAAACGCCTGAGGCAGGCTCGTAGCCTAAAATTTCAAGACCTCTTTTGCCGGTGCCGAAATCCACATTCTTAATTACTGCGTAATCTCCGGTATCCTGACGAACGCGAAGAAAGTTTCTGTTGTCAATGTATGCTTTGCCAAAGCATTTTAATGTGTTGGCTGTATAACGAATTTCCATGAAAATTCCTCCTTATGCCTTGTAACGGTAATTGAATCTGCCAAAGGGAGCTGAAACACCGTTGGTATAAAAATCCATAACAGAGGGTGCCTGAACTCTTCCTTCGGGGAAGCAGTTGTCAATCCACTTGAATTCAAAATCAAGGGCATCAATACCGATATCAGCCTTTTTAACCTTGTAAACAATGGTGTTACCCTTAATTTCTCGTTCAACATTGGCAATAAGCTCCCAGTTGTAACCACCGTTGCGGTAATCGGGATTGTGGCGGTACAGGTCAATGCCGGAAATACGGAAATTGTAACCCTCCCAGCCGGTATAATAATCTCTGTCGATGTTGAGAAGAAGGTTCATACAGTTTTCTTTATCTTCAGCCACAATGTCATTTTCACATTTTGCATAGAAATAAAGGTTTTCGGAGTCCCTTGCAACACGGCATTCTGTAATATCGTTTCTGCCGGTGCGGTTGGAATAACGCAAGGTTTTGCCGTAACCGGGATAATCACGGTAGGGAGTGCTTCCCTTGTGGTTGCGGTAAAGAGGAGCAGCCTCGTTCCAGTTAATTTCACCATTAACCTCTGCACTTGCAGGAGCTGTTTTTGCAGTACCCTTGAATTTACGAATATTTGCACAAAGCTGAAGGTAATATGTATCAAGGTAACCGTCACAGTCAGGTTCAATGTCACGGCTGTGTTCACGGTCAAACTGGTCAACAAACGCCATCTGTGTGCTGCCTTCTTCAAAAATCCAGTTTCCTTGCCATCTGCCGGCAATCCATTCGTTCCAGCCGGTAACAAATACAATATCGGGGTCTGCTGCCAGGGCGTTGTCCCATTGCTCCTGGAAATTGTAGCCGTATTTGTAGGAATCCATAGAAACAAGTGCCTGCTTGGTGGTGGAGGTGTAGCTTCTGCCGTAGCTGCCGGGGATGTTGAAACGGGTACAGATTCGTTCATCGGTTCTGTTCTGGGCAACACCTACAGTCATCTGCTCGCAGGAGCCGTCGGGGCGTTCTCCGAACTTGTGCTGAGGCGCACTTTCAAGCCATCCCCACTGGTCATCACGAACAGGACCTGTACCGTAAGAGGGCTGACATGGACGGAAGGTGAAAAACTCTTTAAGCTCTTTTAAAAGAGCGGTATCAAATTCGCCCTGACCTTCTTCGGGAATAGAGCCGGGATACGCCATAACAACGGGCTTACCGTCAATTTTATACCATAAATCCTCATAAAGCCCTGCCTTGTAGAAATCCTGATATACAAAACGAAGCATTAAAAGAGTACGCCAGCTGTCACTAAAAGCCATAATGAAGGTAAATTTGGGAACATTTATGCCGTCAAGCTTTGCACGGCGCATCTGTTCAAAAAGAGTGGTGTAAGCCTCACGCATAAGGTTTGAACCGTTTGTGGTGTCAAAAGCAATGAAATCCACACCGGCGTTTGACAGCATAATCATATGCTTGCGGATAACATAAGGGTCGGTGTCGCGGTAATGACCGAAAAGGGGAGTGTTCCAATGGGTAGAGAAAATGCCCCAGGCAGGATGGTTGCCGTCAAATTCAGCTTCAGGATAGTCCTTAAGAACATCTATAATGTTCTGTGCATCCTTTTCGCCTGAACCGTTTTCGTGCCAGGTCCAGTAGAACATACCAACCTGTTTGTTACGGCGGTCAGGACATTCCTCAGGAGAAGGCAACTTTCGTCCCAGCATATCGGTGGCTTCCCAGGTATCTGCCTCAACATCAATTAAAGCGCTGTCCGGAACAGGGGTATAATCGCAATTATCAAAGGGGGATTCCTTTGTAAAACGGAAGCCTCTGTAACCAACCTCGCAGAGAAATTTAAAATAAACATCGTGAATGCCGGTTGTTTCTTCAATTTCACCCCAGGAGGTACCAAGGTTGTCAAAGGCCATTTTTGAACAGGGAATAACACCTATGCATCTGCCGTCCAGACTGTCAAGATGAACAGAAACCGAGCCTGTGCCGTGAGGCACACCGTAGTGGGTAATTTCAAGCCCCCGTCTGCCGGTGCCGAAATCAACCTTTTCAAGCATTGCATAGTCACCCTCATGACGGCGGACCTGAAGAATGCCGCGGTTGTCGATGTAGGTTTTGCCAAAACATTTTGCTGTGTTTGCAGGATAACGAATTTCCATTTTTAAAGTCCTCCCTTAAATTTTATATCTGTAATTAAATCTGCCAAAAGGTGCGGATACACCATTATAATAAAAATCCATAGCGGTGGGCGTTTTTTCTGTGCACATCTCAAAGCAGTTGTCAGCCCACTTGAATTCAAAGTCAATGTTTTCAAGTCCAAGGTCGGCTTTCTTTATCTTGTAAATTATGATGTTGCCGCTGATGTGGCGGATAACATCTCCGCAAGCCTCCCAGTTCCAACCACCGTTGCGGTAACCGGGCACATGGCGGTAAAGGGTGTTGCCGCTTATACGGAAATTGTAGCCTTCCCAACCGGTTTTATATTCTCTGTCTGCGTTTATAAGCAGGTTCATACAGTTGTCCTTGTCGGTATCGGTAATAACATCCACGCATTTTGCATAGAAATGAAGGTTTTCCGGGTCTCTTGCAACACGGCATTCTGTAATATCGTTTCTGCCTGTGCGGTTGGAATAGCGGAGAGTTTTGCCGAAACCGGGATAATCACGCCTGGGAGTGCTTCCCTTGTGGTTGCGGTAAAGAGGTTTAACCTCTTCCCAGTTTATTTCACCGTTTATTTCCGCACTTGCCGCCTCAGGCTTTGCAGTACCCTTGTACTTGCGGATGTAGTCGCAAAGCATAAGATAATATGTATCTGCATATCCTCCAAGAGCATCCGGCTCAATTTCACGGCTGCGCTCCAAGTCAAACTCGTCAACAATGGCAAGCTGTTTGCTTCCGCCCTCGTAAGGGTAGATGTATTCCTGATGCTTGAATCTGCCTACTGTCCATTCGTTCCAGCCGGATACAAAAATTCTTTCGGGGTCATTTTTAAGAGCAAATTCCCATTGTTCCTTAAAGCCGTGACCTTCTCTGTAGGAATCGGGACCGAGCTTTGAGAAACCGTACTGTGCGGTGTAGCTTCTGCCGTAGCTTCCGGGAATATTGTAACGGTTGTAGGGGTGGTCGTCGGTTTTGTTAAGTGAACCGCCAACAGTCATCTGCTCACAGGTACCGTCGGGCTTTTCACCGAAACGGTGCTGAGGATATTCCTGAAGCCAGCCCCAGTTGTCGGGACGGGTAGCACCAATATCGTAACGGGGCATTGCAGGGCGGAAGGTGAAAAATTCTTTTATTTCCGCCATCATTTTGTCGTCCATAGCACCGTAAGAGGGCTTTATATCGGGAAGCTCACGGGTAAGGGATTCGGGGAAAGCCATAACAACAGGCTTGCCGTCAACCATATACCACAAATCGCTGTAAAGACCGGGTTTGTAAAGCTCCTGGTAAACCGTGCGCAGCATAAAATATGTGTGAATTGAGGGGAAGAAGCTCATCATAAACATAAACTTAGGCACCTTGATGCCGTCCATTTTTGCAAGGCGCATACCTTCAAGAACGGAAATCAGACCTTCCTTGTGCATATACGCACCGTTGGTAAAGTCAAAGGTAAGGTAATCAACCCCTGCATTTGCAAGCATAATCATATGCTTACGGATAACATAGGGGTCGGAGTTTCGGTAAAAGCCAAAACCGGGCTCTGCCCAATGAGCGTGGAAAATGCCCCATATGGGATGATTTTCGTCATATTCCGCCTCGGGATATTTTGCAAGCTCCTTCTGAATGTCAAAAGGCTCGTATTTTGAATTGTTTTCGTGCCATATCCAGTAGAACATACCTACCTCTTTTTCACGGCGGTCAGAACATTCTCCGGGAGAAATTACCCTTCTGCCAAGCATATCGGTGGCTTCCCAGGTATCCGCCTGAACATCAATAACAGCACTGTCGGGAACGGGGGTATAATCGCAGCTGTCGTAAGGGGATTTTTTTGTGAAGCAGAAGCTACGGTAACCGTTAACCATTGTAAACACAAGGTAAACATCGTGAATGCCGCTTGTTTCCTCTATTTCACACCGTGAATGGTGAAGATTGTCAAAATCGTAATATGCACAGTTGCACACACCTATACATTTTCCGTCCGGACTGTCCAGGTGTACCTCAACCATGGAAGCACCGGTGCCGGCACGGAAGCTTGCTACCTCAAAACCCCGTCTGCCCTTTCCGAAATCCACAGAAGGAAGCTTAACATAATCACCATTGGTTCTTCTGTTGCGGAGAACACCCTGGTTATCAATGTAGCAGGTTCCAAAACACTCGGCAACATTTGCGGGATATCTGATATCCATAAAAACACTCCTTTATATCAGTAGTTTCTGTAAAAACTCTTCGTTTGGGGTAATTCTAACATAACAAAGGGTAAAAGTCAATAGAAATTTAAAAATTAAAACTGACTTTTTCCGGGGTTTTCCGAAAAGGGTTAAAAAAGCCCCCTACGGCAAATAAAAACGCCTACCTTTTGAATGAATCAGCCCATCGGTTTTCATATTTTTCAGTTCTCTCAGCATAGCACATCTGTCCACACATAAATAGTCCGCAAGCTCACCGATTTTGTAGGGAATGTCAAATTCCTGCCTGCCCTCAGAAAAGAAGCTAAGGAAACACATAATTTTTGCCCTTGTTGTCCGTTGTGCGAGAATGCTCAGGTGTACCGAAAGCTGGATGTTTTTATCAACACTTATGCGGAAAAGATTGGAAAGTAGCTTGGCATGATATCCGCAAGGCGTTTCACAGCACCGGCAGAGGAGTGCATAGTCAAGCTGTGTTACCCGGCAATCGGAAGCGGCTGTTACCATGAAATTCAGCCCGGGAGAGGAGGAAAGAAAAAGCTTTCCGTAAAGGTCATTTTCTTCGTAGGTTTCAAGTATGGTGCTGTGCCCTTCGGTGTCAAGGCAGGTAAGGTGTGCAGTACCCTGCTCCATAATATACAGCTTTCCGCTGTCTCCTGAAAAATCTGTCAGGGTTTCACCTTTGGAAAATTTAAGCACAGCCGGATTAAAACAGCTTAAAACCTTGGTTTTTTCCTCTGTAATACCGTTTAAAAGTGTAATTTTACTCAATTAAATACCCCCTATATGTAGTTTTAAACAAAAAATATAAACACTATATATTGATATTTTATCATAAAAAAGTTGCAAATGCAATATCTTTAAAAAACTTTTTATATTATAATGTTAAATGCACTCCCATAAAATTGGGAACGAGGCTTGATATTATAAGGAGAAAGTTATGAAAATTATTAAAAGAAACGGAACAGAAGTTGTTTTTGATATAGAAAAAATTGAAAGAGCTATCTCAAAAGCAAACGAAGCAGGCACAGGTGAGCCTGAGCTTACAGCAAGACAGATTAAGGAAATTGCTGCAAAAATTGAACGCTACTGTGCAAATATCGGCAGAACTCTTACGGTGGAAGAGGTTCAGGAGCTTGTGGAAACCTACATAATGCAGCACAGTGCTTACGAAACCGCGAAACGGTACATCCGGTATCGTTTTACCCGTAACCTTGTGCGTACCGCCAACACCACCGATAACCAGATTTTAACTCTTATTGAATGCAACAACGAAGAGGTAAAACAGGAAAATTCCAATAAAAACCCTACAGTAAACAGCGTTCAGCGTGACTATATGGCAGGCGAGGTCAGTAAGGACATTTCACAGCGCCTTCTTCTGCCTCCTGAAATTGTTGAAGCCCATAATCAGGGTATAATCCATTTTCACGATATGGATTATTTTGCTCAGCATATGCACAACTGCGACCTTGTAAACCTTGAGGATATGCTCAGCAACGGCACAGTCATAAGCGGAACTATGATTGAAAAGCCTCACAGCTTTTCCACTGCCTGCAATATTGCAACACAGATAATTGCTCAGGTTGCCAGCAGTCAGTACGGCGGTCAGAGTATAAGCCTTACACACCTTGCACCCTTTGTACAGGTTTCCAGAGATAAAATCCGCCGTCAGGTAGAAGCAGAGTTTGAACGGCTTGGCATAGAAGCCGTAGAGGAAAAGGTGGCAGAAATTACCGAAAGCCGTCTGCTGGAAGAAATTCAGCGCGGTGTACAGACCATACAGTATCAGGTTGTAACCCTTCTTACAACCAACGGTCAGGCACCGTTTGTTACTGTGTTTATGTATCTTGGTGAAACTAAAGACCCTCAGCTTAAACACGACCTTGCACTTATTATTGAAGAGGTACTCCGTCAGCGTATTCAGGGGGTTAAAAACGAAGCGGGAGTTTATGTTACGCCTGCTTTCCCCAAGCTTATTTATGTGCTTGAGGAGGATAATGTCCGAGAGGGAACACCTTATTGGTATTTAACAGAGCTTGCGGCAAAATGTACCGCAAAACGAATGGTACCCGATTACATCTCGGAAAAAATTATGCTTCAGAACAAGGTTGATGAAAACGGAAACGGTAACTGTTACACCTGTATGGGTTGCCGCAGCTTCCTTACACCTTATGTTGATGAAAACGGCAAGCCTAAATATTACGGCAGATTCAACCAGGGTGTTGTTACAATTAACCTTGTGGATGTTGCCTGTAGCGCAAAGGATGAGGAAAAATTCTGGGAAATTCTCGAGCAGCGCCTTGAACTTTGCCATAAAGCTCTTCAATGCCGTCACGAACGCCTGGAGGGAACTCTTTCGGATGCGGCACCAATTCTTTGGCAGCATGGGGCTCTCAGCCGTCTTGAAAAGGGTGAACCCATAACAAAGCTTCTTCATGGCGGATATTCTACCATTTCTCTTGGCTATGCAGGTCTTTGGGAATGTGTTTATAAGGTAACAGGCAAAAAGCTTACAAGTGCGGAAGGTGAAGCCTTTGGTCTCCGTGTTATGCAAAAGCTTAACGATGCCTGTGCAAAATGGAAAAAGGACGAAAACATTCATTACTCCCTTTACGGAACACCACTTGAATCTACCACATATAAATTTGCAAAAACCCTTCAGAAACGCTTCGGCATAATTGAAGGTGTAACCGATAAGGCATATATTACCAACAGCTACCATGTACATGTAACAGAGCCTATGGATGCTTTTTCAAAGCTTGCCTTTGAAGCGAAGTTCCAGGCCCTTTCCCCCGGTGGTGCAATCAGCTATGTTGAGGTTCCGAATATGCAGGATAACATTCCCGCAGTGCTTTCGGTAATGCAGTTCATTTATGATAACATTATGTATGCCGAGCTTAACACCAAGAGCGATTATTGCCAGGAATGCGGTTTTGACGGTGAAATTCAGGTGGTAACCGATGAGGACGGTAAACTGGTATGGCAATGCCCTAAATGCGGAAACCGTGACCAGGCAAAAATGAATGTTGCAAGAAGAACCTGCGGTTATATCGGTTCGCAGTACTGGAATCAGGGCAGAACCCAGGAAATTAAAGAAAGGGTATTGCACTTATAATGAATTATGCTGAAATAAAATACTGCGATATAGCAAACGGTGAAGGTGTACGCACAAGCCTTTTTGTTTCGGGCTGTACTCATAGGTGTAAGGGCTGTTTCAACAGCGATACATGGGATTTTGACTATGGCAGAATTTTTGATGAACAAACGGAAAATGCTATTTTGAATTCCCTTGAGCCTTCCTATATTTCAGGGCTTACTCTCCTTGGAGGAGAACCCTTCGAACCGGAAAATCAGAAAGCCCTTGTACCTTTCCTGAAAAAAGTGAAAGACCGTTTTCCGGATAAAAAAATATGGTGCTATACCGGTTACACCTTGGAACAGCTCCGCGGCAGATGTGAGGTAACCGATTCCATGCTTGGACTCATTGATGTGCTTGTTGACGGCAGATTTGTGCAGGAACTTTATGACATAAGCCTGAAATTCCGTGGCTCATCAAACCAGAGAATTATAAAGCTTCCCGAAACTTTTGGATGCGGGAAAGTGGTTTTGTGGGACAGATAATATGAAGACTATCAATGAAGGCGGTGTTTAAAAAGTCATTTTGACTTTTTAAACACCGCCTTTAGTTTTAACATCCCCTTTTGCTATCGACAACGCTCCACCGCTTCAAGCCCATATTGCAAATAAAACATCAGGTTTTCTATGTATTTTTCCGTTGGGGCGGGATATTCCATATATCCTGCAGAGGGGCAAAGAATAAACCGACCGCTTTTATTTCCGGCCTCCACACATTCGTCAATCAAGCTGCGTGTTTTTTCCTTTGATGATAGCAGGATTTCCTGAATTTCGATGTTTCCTTCCCAGCCTATGCGATTTCCATAGCATGAAATAATATCATTTAAGTCGATATCACCGTTTTTGGGAGGTTCCAGGGGATTCAGGACATCCACCCCCATGTCAATAAAACTGTCAATGAAATTTGCCACCTTTCCGTGGCTATGTACCCATACATAACCGCCTGCATTATGTATCTCATTGCAAATCGGCTTATCCATATTATGTACAAACTCATTAAAATCGGCAGGGCTCATTAAAGGAGGGAGATACGCCTCGGGACCCACCCAACTGAAAACAGGCTCCTTTATTCCCAGTGATAAAATTGCTTTTGTGTGCTCGAGAATGCGTTTGGCGTAGGTTTCTATCAGGTGGGTCAGACTTTCTCTTTCATCAAAGCTGAAATAAGCAAGGGTTTCAGAACCCAACAGGCTTTGTACAGTATATGCCGCATGGGGAAGACCTATCATAACAACACCGCGGTCGCCGAGCTGTGCCACGGAATTGTCATAATTGGTGAGGTTAACAGAAAATGGTGTATAATCCATAGAAAGAAGCTTTTCCATATCTGCCGGCTCCTTGACCATATGTTCAATAATAAAACCGGGTTCTCCTTTGGTTGATTTTTGATAAATCTGATGAAGTGGTCCTTTGGGAGTATGAAGCACAGTATGTTGGTGTACCCAATCGGGATTTTTCGTTTCGGTGACATACTGTTCAATATACCGGTCAGTATTGCTTCCGGCAAAAATATTGAAGGCAAATCCGGCACCGCCAAAGAGGTCGGTAGTTTCTGCCGCTAATTGTGCTACGGGCTTATAGGCAGGATGAAGCAACCGCCCGGTATTAAGGTCTGCTCCCCAGAGTTTAAGGGCGGGACGGTCAATTTCCTTGTTTTGAAAAATACGCATAATGCGCTCTGCGGAGGTCAGGTGTGTCATAAGTTTCTTCCTTTCTTTAAAGCTATTAAATGATTATAGCACTAAGCGGAGATGCGGGGTATGATTTCTCAATATTCTATTGACTTCTTCGAATGTGTGTGTTATAATTCAAATACACACTTATCGAAGCATAGCTACACTATATCACACACTACGGCGTTTTTCAAGTGGTTGGAAAAGTATGGTGAAAATAAAACACCGAATGGTGATTTTTGAACATTGGAGGAAATATGGTATACGAAAATCTCTCTTATGGTATTGCCGGATTCAAGCATTTTCTGCCGTCAGTACAGAGTCTTCGTTATCTCAACTGCTGCACCATGGTGGGATGGCATAGGTGCAACGAATTATATTTTCAGAAATATGATAACGGAATAAATACCCTTTTCCTGATTCATACAGTAAAAGGTGGCGGGAAGCTGATAATGAATGAAAAAACCTACACATTGCAACCTGACAGCGTTATTCTTGTTTTACCGCACACAACCATGGAATACTTTACCGATTCGCAGATTGGCTCATGGGAATTTTATTGGCTTGACCTTACAGGGGAGCGATTGTTGTCCGTTGCAACGAAACTGTTTGAGGACGGACATTGCTTTTTAAACGGAATAATTCCTTTAAACGGAATTTATAATAATCTTCTGAAGGAACCCCTATCTGAAACTGAGCGTTCAGTACTTCTTGAAAAAATTTTTGAAAAAATTGTTTTCGGCGCGGCTTTCAGGGAAAACAAAAAGAATACTCTTGCAGATAAAATAACAGAGTACATTTCCGAGCATTACAAGGAAGACATCTCCCTGAACACAATAAGTCAGCAGTTTTATTTTTCGCAGAATCAGATTATCCGAATGGTACTTGCCCGAACAGGATATACACCACATGAATATTTAACCCGCATTCGTCTTACCAAGGCAAGTGAAATGTTACAGTTCACCGAAAAACCGATAAAGGAGATTGGCAGGGAAGTGGGATATAACAACAATAGTCATTTTTCTGCCGCATTCCACCGTGTTTATGGGATTTCTCCTACAAGGTACAGACTGTATTTTAAAAAATAGCGAAAAACGGCAGGCGGGTTTTTGTGCAAGGTGTGGAATTTGAAAAAAATTTCACACTTTTTTATTATGCCCTGAAAATATAGTAACTATCTGTATAAAATCAGTCTTTATATAGAAGAAAAAGGGGGTAAAAACCTCGTTTTAAAAAAATTTTTCTTGATTTTTTTTCAAAAATGTATTACAATATACATTAGTTTGAAAAATTTTAGGCAGAGGAGGATGCTTTTTTATGGAAAAAATAATTACAAGTACAGCAAACAGTTATATAAAACACCTGAAAAAATTGCAGACCTCTTCAAAGTACCGTGCTGAAAAAGGAACCTTTGTTCTTGAAGGTCAGAGACCGGTACAGGATGCCGTTTCCTACGGCATAAAACCCGAAAGTGTTTTAATCAGCCAGAGCTATAAAGGAAAAATTCAGACAGATAACCTTTACCGTATTTCCGATAAGGTTGCAGAATATGTCAGCGATACCAAAACCCCTCAGGGCATAATGGCAGAGTTTAAAATGCCAAAGCCTCCTGTACATGGGCTTAACCCGGAAACCTCTCCGCTGTTGTTTTTCAGCGATGGTGTTTCAGACCCGGGAAACTTAGGAACAATTATCCGCACTCTTGTAGCGTCGGGGGCATCGGGACTTGTTCTGGGTCAGGGTTCGGTGGATTTATATAACCCAAAAACAGTACGCAGTACGATGGCATCTGTTTTCAACCTTCCGGTGTACACTCCGGGGGATACGGCTACTGTACTGAAAATGCTTAAAAACAAGGGTTACAAAATAGTTGGAACCCGTATGGAAGACGCAGTTCTTTATAACGAAGCGGATTTCAATGTGCCTACGGTTGTTGTCCTTGGCAACGAGGCAAGGGGAATGTCTGAACAGGCAATGGAAATCTGCGACGGATTTGTGAAAATTCCCATTGAAGGGAATATAGAATCGCTTAATGTTGGTGTTGCAGCAGCAATTATAGCATACGAAGCACACCGTCAGCGTAATAAATAGTGAAGGGGTTGAATGCTTTTGGCAGAGCTTAAATATTGGGTATGGTTTTCCAACAGCGTCGGAAACTGCCGCGTTCACGCAAACGAGTTGCTCGAAAGCGCAGGCGGAGACCCTGCACAAGTTTATAAAATGAGCCGTGAGGCCCTCAGGGGAACCGGCATTGAAGAAGAGCTTTTAAATGCATTATCCAATAAGGATTTAAGTGCAGCGGAAAAGGAAATAAAAATTGCCGAACGGTTCAACATACGCTTGCTTTCCAGGGAAAGCAAGGGATACCCCGAGGATTTGCTTGCAACCCGAGATGCTCCCTATGTGCTTTATATGAGAGGTACATCAGACGAAACCGGAGACGGCTTTTTGCGTATTGGTATAGTGGGAAGCCGAAGAGCAAGCGATTACGGTCTGAAAGTTGCCTATGACCTTGGCTATGGCCTTGCAAAACGCGGAGTGGTAGTTGTAAGCGGTCTTGCAACGGGTATTGACTCCGAGGCACACCGCGGTGTCGTTGAAGCCGGCGGTAAAACTATGGCGGTGCTTGGATGCGGAGTAAATATGGTTTATCCTAAGGATAATTCGCAGATTATGGTGGATGTAATGAAACACGGTCAGGTAATTTCCGAGTTTCCCTTTGATACCCCGCCGTTTAAATGGAACTTTCCCCAGAGAAACAGGATAATAAGCGGAATTTGTCACGGCATTGTTGTGGTTGAGGCAGAAGAGGTAAGCGGAACCTCCATTACTGCAGGGCTTGCCTTAGAACAGGGTAAGGAGCTTTTTGCTGTGCCGGGTAATATAAACAGCCCTACATCGGTCGGTACAAACCGTCTTATAAAAAACGGTGCAACTCCCGTAACATGTACCGGAGACATCCTTGAGGCTTTTGAAGGCTTTGAACTGGAGGAGGAAGAACCGGAGTTTGTTCAGAAAACAAAATCTGATCCGTTAATTCCTGTGGAGCCGGAGGACGAAGGTCCCATGCCCGAACAGGTAATTCTTGAAGCAATCCGTACCGAGGCACTTACGGTGGATGAAATAAGTGCAAAAACGGGAATACCCCTTCCGCAGGTAAGCGGAATTATGACAGTTATGGAGATTTCCGGTTTGGCAGATGCCGTTCCGGGACATAAATATATTAAAACATCAAAAATCAGTTAAGGAGAAAAAATATGGGAAAAACTCTTTTAATAGTTGAGTCACCGGCAAAATCTAAAACAATAAAAAAATATCTTGGCAGTAACTACATTGTAAGAGCAACAATGGGTCATGTCCGTGACCTTCCCAAAAGTTCAATGGGTGTGGACATTGCTAACGATTTTGAACCTTCTTACCTTACCATCCGAGGCAAGGGAGATGTTATGAAAGCTTTGAAAAAGGATGTAAAAGCTGTTGACAAGGTTGTTCTCGCAACTGACCCGGACCGTGAAGGAGAAGCAATTTCCTGGCATATTATGGAAGCTCTGGAGCTTCCTGAGGAAACTACAACCCGGGTGGTTTTCAATGAAATTACAAAGGATGCGGTAAAAAACGCAATTAAAAATCCGCGGAAAATTAACCGTGACCTTGTTGATGCACAGCAGGCGCGTCGTGTTCTTGACCGCGTGGTTGGTTATTCCATCAGCCCTCTTTTGTGGCGCAAGGTAAAAAAAGGTCTCAGCGCAGGCAGAGTGCAGTCTGTTGCAACAAAGCTTATATGTGACCGTGAGGAGGAAATTCTGGCTTTCGAGCCTAAGGAATACTGGAGCATAGATGCTTCCTTTACCAACCCTCCTTCAAAAAAGAAATTTACTGCAAAGTTCTACGGTGATGCAAAGAAAAAAATCGACCTTGATAACGAAGAGCAGACCCTTAAAATAGTTGAAGCCCTTCAGGGTGCGGAATATGTTGTGGAGGATATTAAAAAATCTGCTAAAAAGCGTCAGCCATTCCCTCCCTTCATTACAAGTACACTTCAGCAGGAGGCGGCAAAAAAATACGGCTATACCCCTACCAAAACTATGATGATTGCCCAGCAGCTTTATGAAGGTGTTGATGTCAAAGGCGTTGGTACGGTAGGTCTTATTACCTACATGAGAACGGACTCGGTGCGTATTTCAGACGAGGCAATAGATGCTGTAAGAAAATATATCGGTGAAAGATGGAGTGAGGAATATCTTCCGAAATCACCCAGAATTTTCAAAAACAAAAAGAATGCTCAGGACGCTCATGAGGCTATCCGTCCTTCTTCCGTGGAGCTTGTTCCCGAAAAAATCAAGGAATCCATAACATCGGAACAGTATAAGGTTTATAAACTCATATGGGACCGTTTTGTAGCAAGTCAGATGTCTCCTGCAGATATTGAGCAGACCAGCGTTTCCATTGCTGCGGGAGATTATGTTTTCAAGGCAACCGGCAGTAACATTGTGTTCCCCGGCTTCACCTCAGTTTATGAGGAAACCTCCGAAACCGGTGAAAAAGGCGAACAGGCACTTCCTCCCATCGAAAACGGTGATAAGCTGAACCTTAAGGGCATTGAACCTAAACAGCATTTCACTCAGCCTCCTGCAAGATACACCGAAGCAAGCCTTATCAGAACTCTTGAAGAGCTTGGTATAGGCAGACCCAGTACCTATGCCCCCACAGTATCTACAATCCTGGCAAGAAAATATATTTTAAAAGAGAAAAAACAGCTTTACCCCACAGAGCTTGGTATTGTTGTAACTGACCTTATGAAAGAAAATTTCGCGGATATTATTGATGTGGAGTTTACGGCAGATATGGAAACCCGTCTGGATAGGGTTGAGGAAGGTAAGCTTCCCTGGAAGGATATCATCCGTGATTTTTACGGTCCTTTCAAGGAGGACCTTGAAAAGGCGGATAAAAACATAGAACATGTTCAGCTTACTCTTGAAGAGTCAGATGTTGTGTGTGAATTGTGCGGAAAAACCATGGTTTACCGTGACGGCAGGTTTGGTAAATTCCTTGCGTGCCCCGGATTTCCCGCTTGTAAAAACACAAAAACCATCATTGAGGAAATTGGCGTAAATTGTCCTAAATGCGGTGATACTCTTGTTATAAAAAGAAGCCGCAAGGGTGTTAGATATTTCGGTTGTAACAACGCTCCGAATTGTGATTTTATGAGCTGGGATGAGCCTACAAACGAAAAATGTCCCATTTGCGGAGATATGCTTCTTAACCGTTCAATAAAAGGCAGAATTCTGAAAAATAATAAGGTTTGCCTGAATAAGGAATGCGATTTTAATAAGCAGACCTCAAGGAAAAAATAAAAGGAGGAGAAATCCTTGAATAAAGCAACTGTAATAGGTGCAGGGCTTGCAGGCTGTGAAGCGGCATGGCAGCTTGCAGAAAGGGGAATAAGCGTAACCCTTGTTGAAATGAAACCCGAAAAGAAAACTCCCGCACATCATTACGATGGCTTTGCAGAGCTTGTGTGCAGCAATTCGCTGCGTTCCGACCGCCTTGAAAATGCGGTAGGTCTGCTTAAAGAGGAGCTGCGCCTTATGGGGTCTCTCATTATGGAATGTGCTGATATGTCGCGTGTACCCGCAGGCGGAGCCCTGGCGGTGGACAGAACAGTTTTTTCAGACCTGGTAACGGAAAAAATTAAAAATCATCCGGGTATAACCGTAGAAAACAGAGAGGTTACTGAAATTCCGGAAGGAAGCTGCATAATTGCAACGGGGCCGTTAACCACTCCGGAGCTTTTTGAAAAAATAACTCAGCTTACAGGTAACGAAAATTTGTATTTCTTTGATGCGGCAGCACCTATTGTTACCCTTGAATCGGTTGATATGAACAGCGCATACCGCGCTTCCAGATACGGCAAGGGGGACGATGACTATATAAACTGTCCCATGACAAAAGAGGAATATAACATTTTCTATAAAGAGCTTGTTTCCGCAGAGGTTGCGGAAATGAAGGAGGTTGACAAAACCGTGGTTTTTGAAGGCTGTATGCCTGTTGAAACCATGGCAAAAAGGGGAGAGGAAACCCTTCTTTACGGGCCACTCAAACCGGTAGGACTCCCTGACCCCAAAACCGGGGAGGAACCCTATGCAGTTGTACAGCTCCGTCAGGATAATAAGGAGGGAACTCTTTACAATCTCGTAGGTTTTCAAACTCACCTTAAATGGGGTGAGCAGAAGCGTGTTTTCGGACTTATTCCGGCACTCCGTGAAGCGGAATTTGTACGCTATGGTGTAATGCACCGCAACACCTATATGAACTCACCTCAGCTTCTGGATAATCGTTACAGACTTAAAAAATCCGGAAATCCCCTTTACTTTGCAGGGCAGATGACCGGTGTTGAAGGCTACATTGAATCTACGGCATCAGGCTTTGTGGCAGGAGTAAACCTTGCCCGTGAAATTCTGGGGCAGGAACCCTTTGTGCTTCCCGACCTTACGGCAACCGGAGGGTTGGCACAGTATATTTCGGGCGGAGCCGTAAGTAAATTTGTTCCGATGAATGTAACCTTCGGAATAATGCAACCCCTTGGTGAAAGAATAAAAGGAAAGGGCGCAAAAGCTGAGAAAAACAGAAGAATTTCCCTGCGCTCACTTGAATATATTAAAAAAATAATATCGGAGGATACTTTATGGAAATCGAAATCGTAAGCTCAAACTATGAACAGGAGGTTTTAAAATCTGATATTCCCGTGATTGTGGATTTCAGAGCCTCCTGGTGTCAGCCCTGCGCCATGCTTGCACCGGTACTCAGCGAAATGGCTGAAAAATATGAGGGCAAAATAAAAGTAGGAAAAATTAATATTGACAATGAAATTGCTCTTACAATGAAGTATTCCGTAACTGCCGTGCCTACTCTTGTGGTAATTAAAAACGGTGAGGAAACTGACCGTACAGTAGGTCTTGTTTCAGCAACGGAATTGGAAAATCTTATTTTACGCAATATTTAAACGGAGATATAAACCTATGCTTTTTGATTCACATGCACACCTTGACGACCCCAGGTTTAATGATGACCGTGAAGAGGTTATTGCGGATATGCAGAAAAAAGGTGTTTCTTATATCACAAATATTGGTTATGACCTTGATTCATCAAGAAGGTCGCTTGTTCTTGCTAAACGGTATCCCTTTATATACGCGGCGGTAGGGGTGCATCCGCATGATGTGGAAAACCTTACGGAAAATGATATTCTTGAGCTTGCACAGCTTGCAAAAGAGGAGAAAGCCGTTGCCATAGGTGAGATAGGTCTGGATTATTATTACGATAATTCTCCCCGTGACCTTCAGCGCAAATGGTTTGAACGGCAAATTCAGCTTGCTCTTGAACTGAATATGCCCATTGTGGTGCATAACCGTGAGTCCAACGAGGACTGTATGAAGATACTTAAAAAATATGACATCAAAAAAATCGGTGGTGTTATGCATTGCTACAGCGGAAGCGCGGAAATGGCAAGGGATGTGGTTGCAATGGGAATGCACATATCCTTTGCAGGTCCCATTACTTTTAAAAATAACCGTCGAGGTGTAGAAACCGTACAGCAGATACCTCTGGAGCATATTCTTGTGGAAACCGATTGTCCCTACCTTGCTCCCGAACCCCTGAGAGGAACAAGAAACGATAGCCGTAATGTGCGTCTTGTGGCAGAAAAAATTGCAGAAATTAAAGGAATGACCATTGAAGAGGTGGAAAAAATCACCACAGAAAACGCAAAACAGGTCTACAGAATAACAGATTAGTATTTTTTTAAAAAAACACTTGCATTTTATCTTTATATGTGGTAAAATATGTAGTGTTAATTTAATAACTGTCGGCGTGATGGAATTGGCAGACGTGACGGACTCAAAATCCGTTGGTAGCAATACCGTGTGGGTTCAACTCCCACCGCCGGCACCAAAAATCGACAAGATTCGTCAGAGTCTTGTCGATTTTACTTATTACCTATTCCTTATTCACTTTTCCCTAAAAAGTCATGTCGATTTTTGGAAAGTAATAAGTAATAGTGAATAGGGAAAAGGTTAATGTGGCTTTGCTTTCGCAAAGCTTATTCTTAAATGCATCTTTATTGTTCTGTTTTGCTATACAGACGGAAGCTAAGAGGACAAAAAGCGTGAAGAAAAAGTTGCCTGAGGCTCATAAATTGCCCAAAAAAATATAGACTGGACGATTTTATATATTTTTTTGGAAGATTTATATATAAAGTTTCTGAAAAATATGGTATAAATATATTATGGAATATTTATACCATATTTTCTTGGAATGGAGTTTTCGTTTGACGGTAACTCTGTCTGCAAAAAAAGGAGTGTTTTTTTTGAAAACCATGCGAAAAATTGCGTTGATTCTTTGCTTTGCACTACTGTTGTTATGCAGTACAGCTTACGGGTATGTTGACAGCGTTACACCGGCAGAGGATAATACCGTTGAAATAGCCGTTGTAATTGATGGTGCAGAATGTAAAAATCCCTTTGTGGCAAGCTATGACGGTGAACGACTGGAGAGTTATTCTGTCGGGGAGTACAATCCCACAATGAAAGTTTCAGAAGAGGCAGTTGTAAAGTTGTTTGATATTGACCCCAATTCTATGCAACCGGAAGCAGAACCGGTATTGCTGTATGCACCGGCTACAGCCGAAAATGTGTCGGTTTCTACAGTATTTTCCGACCATATGGTACTGCAGAGAGAAAGACCCGTTTGCGTGTGGGGTACCTCGGAGGATCCGGACGGTCGTTATGTGACGGTCAGCCTTGGAGATAATCACGGATATGCTGAAGTTAAAAACGGTAAGTGGCAGGCGTATTTGCCGCCGATGGAGGCAAACAAAACACCGCAGACCTTAACAGTATCCGGAAAAACCACCACCATTTCTTTTGAGGATGTTTGCGTTGGTGATGTGTATTTTGTAGGAGGTCAGTCCAACTCGGATTATACCTTCTCCCGTACAGATACCTATTCTGAAGATGTTGTCCATTCGGCAAACAATTCTATCAGGTTTTTCTTTCAGAACCGCTGGGATTTATTCTGTGACGGCGGACGACCCAGCAGCGAAACCATAGAGTTTGCTACCACACCTCAGGAAAATCCCATGGCAAAGGGTAACTACAAGTGGGAAATTGCAGGTCCGGACACAGTGGGAAAAATTTCGGCAATCGGCTACTATTTTGCCGATACCGTTGCAGAAGCTATTGAAAATGAAATTCCGATAGGTCTTGTACAGGTGGCTTCCGGTGGTTCAATGTTAAATCATTCCACCCCTGCGGCAATAAATGAAAAACATAATGCATTGTACAAAACAAGCGAATTTACATCGGGCGATGCAGCTTATGTATACAATGCCATGATTCATCCCGTAGAAAAATATACCGCCCGTGGTATGCTTTGGTATCAGGGCGAATCCGACAGCGGCTCAGCTTTAAGGATAACTACATATGCAGACCGTTTTGAAGACCTGGTAAGCTATCTTGAAGGTGTAAACGGTAATCCGTGGGATATTTTCTATGTACAGCTTTCCAGCCATAACGGAGCTATTAATGCGGCAGTTGCCGGATGGAAGGTAGCGCGTTTCAGAGCTATGCAGTATAATATGCAGGCAGAGGACAGAATCATGGTTGTTTCCATGGACCACGGTGTCAGCAGAACAGACACAGATGCGGCTCATCCGCGCTATAAAAAGCCGGTAGGTCAGAGACTTGGTGCCGCTGCCCTTGCAAAAATTTACGGGGTCGGCACATTGGAAACCGCACAGAGTCCCATGCCGGAATCTGTTACATATACCGCTGACGGTGCGCAGATTACATTTAAAAATGTTCAGGACGGTTTAAAGGCATACGACGGAGAAACTGTCGTAGGTTTTGAGCTTACAAAGGACGGGGTGGCAACTCCCGCAACAGCAACAATTCAAAATGCCAATACTATTGTGCTGACAGGTGTGGAAAACCCCACCGGTGTACGCTACGGATATTACATTGCTGCAGGTCTCAGCGCGGCAAATCTTGTGAATTCGGCAGACCTTCCTTGTCCTACCTTTGCGTTGGGTGAAGGCGCTGACGAAATTGAGCCCCTCAGCGTGGGAATTCTGGACGGAGAAATTATAGATGAAATAACCTTTGAATATACCGGTAAAGCTGCTGTTCTTTCTGCTGATTATGCCAACGGAGCTCAGTTGGAGGCAAATGCAAACTGGGCAGGCGAAAGGCCTGAAAGCCCTGACGGTGCAGTAAACTTTGTTAATATGAGAGGTACTCCCGGTGCACCTTCTGTTTATCTGATGATAAACGCAGATAAATCATATGTCGATGTACCTTTGTCACTTAAATATTCTTCTTACGATGGAACTCAATATGCAAGTCAGGGCTTTGTGTATTCTGCACCCTCGCTGAATATTAACGGAGAGCTTGTGAACCTTACAACAACCACCGGCCCCGGAAAGGGATGGGGTTTTTGGACAACACAGCAGGTTGCAACGGTAACCTTACAGCCCGGTATTAACAAAATCCCAATAGAATGGGTAAGTGGATGGACATATATTGACAGGTTTATGCTTGGAAACGGAACACCCGCTTTTGCCTATGAAGGGGAAAGTGCCGTGATTTCCGCTGATTATGCCGAAGGAGCATTACTTAAGGCTGACCAGAACTGGGCGGGCGAGTCCGCGCCTGAGAGTCCTAACGGTGCAGTAGATTTTATGAATATGAGAGGAGCACCATCGAATCCTTCCGTAAATCTTGTGGTTTATGCCGATAAAGCTTATACAGATGTAGATTTATCGCTTAAATATTCTTCCTACGATGGAACTCAATATGCAAGTCAGGGCTTTGTGTACTCTGCACCCTCGCTGAAGGTTAATGGAGAGCTTGTGAGCCTTACCACAACCACCGGCCCCGGAAAGGGATGGGGTTTTTGGACAACACAGCAGGTTGCAACTGTAACCTTACAGCCGGGTATTAACAAAATCCCAATAGAATGGGTAAGTGGATGGACATATATTGACCAATTCATGCTTGGAAACGGAACACCCGCTTTTGCCTATGAAGGGGAAAGTGCCGTGATTTCCGCTGATTATGCCGAAGGAGCATTACTTAAGGCTGACCAGAACTGGGCGGGCGAGTCCGCGCC
>JAZQCS010000111.1:0-8640 GCA_045546415.1 Clostridia bacterium
GGAGCATTGCTCACCTTTACCAGGCGGTGCTGAATAAAGAATCACATATTGATAAAATTGCTCATATTACCACCCTTGCCGGCTATATTACATATATGCTCACAGGTGTAAACGCGGTGGGCATTGGTGAGGCTTCGGGCATTTTCCCAATTGACAGTAACACTCTTGACTATGATGCAAAAATGCTTGAAAAGTTAGAAAAAATCATAGCGGAAAAAGGCTTGCCATGGAAGGTTCGAGATGTGCTTCCGGAGGTTCTTGTTGCAGGTGAAACTGTAGGAAGGCTCACCGAAAAAGGCGCGAAGCTTATTGATAATCTGATTCCGTTGGGAACACCATTTGCACCCCCTGAGGGTGATGGTGGAACCGGTATGACCGCAACAAATGCGGTAGCACCCGGAACGGGTAATATTTCTGCCGGAACTTCAATTTTTTCTATGGTTGTTCTTGATAAGCTTATGGACAATGTATACGAGGAAATTGACATGGTAACAACACCAAGCGGCAAACCGGTTGCTATGGTACATTGTAACAACTGTACCAATGATTCCAATGCCTGGGTTTCTGTTCTTAAGGAAACCGCACAGCTGTACGGTGCAGAGCCTTCATCAGCAGAGCTTTACACAAAGCTTTATGAAAAAAGCCTTGAAGGAGATGCAGATTGCGGAGGCGTGCTTGTATGCAATTATATGGCAGGGGAAGGCATAACCCATATGAATGAGGGCAGACCCTTTGTTTTGCGTAATGCAGACAGTAAATTCACCCTTGCAAACTTTTTCCGCGCCACTCTTTACTCAACTATGGTAACCCTTAAAATGGGTATGGAAATTCTTGAAAGAGAAAAGGTGGAAATTAAAAGCTTAACCGGTCACGGCGGTCTTTTTAAAACTCCTGTTGTAGGTCAGAAATATATGGCGGCAGCGTGCAAAGCTCCGGTTACCGTGATGCAGACAGCAGGTGAGGGCGGACCTTACGGTATGGCTCTTCTTGCGGCATATTCCGGCAATAAAGAAAATGGTGAAACCCTTGAGAGCTATCTTGAAAACAAGGTGTTTAAGGATGTTAAGGGAAGCACGGTTATGCCGGATGCAGACGATGTTGCAGGCTTTGAAGCATATACTCAGAGTTTTAAAAGGCTTCTGGCAGTAGAAAAAACTGCAATTGAAAATGTTTAACTCCGGAGGTATAAAATGTTAGAAGAACTTAAAGCTAAGGTCCTTAAGGCAAATCTTGAATTGCCCCAAAGAGGGCTTGTTACCTTTACATGGGGAAATGTTTCGGGAATTGACCGGGAAAAGGGCCTTGTTGTTATAAAACCCAGCGGAATTGAATATGACGGTATGACAGCCGAAGATATGGTGGTTGTGGACCTTGAGGGGAATGTGGTGGAAGGAAAATGGAAGCCTTCCTCCGATACCCCCACGCACCTTGTTTTGTACAAGGCATTTGCGAACATTGGCGGAATTGTACATACACATTCAAAGTGGGCAACAAGCTGGGCGCAGGCAGGCAGAAGCATTCCGGCTTACGGCACCACACACGCAGACTATTTTTACGGAGATATTCCCTGTACACGGAAAATGAAACGCCTTGAAATAAACGGAGAATATGAACACGAAACAGGAAATGTAATTGTGGAAACCTTTGCCGATATTCCGGCTGATGATGTTCCTGCGGTACTTGTTCATTCTCACGGCCCCTTTGTGTGGGGAACAGACCCGGACAATGCGGTGCATAACTCCGTTGTCCTTGAAGAGGTGGCTTTTATGGCATTGCAGACAGAAAGCCTGAATCCTGATGCAGAGAGAATGCAACAGACCCTTCTTGATAAGCATTATCTCAGAAAACACGGCAAAAACGCATATTACGGAAATAAATAAATTCAGGAGGTAAAGCTATGTTTAAGGATAATGATGTAATTTGTTTTTTAGGTGACAGTATAACAGCAAATGGTATGTGGATGGCAGAGGTATACCAGGAGCTTCGGAAAAAATACAGAGTAAAATGCTTTAATGCAGGAGTGCCGGGCGGCAGACTCATGATGGCGGAAAAGCACCTTTACAGCAGTTGCCTTGTATACAACCCGGATTATGTAACAGTCAGCTTTGGTATTAATGACATTGAGCCTTCCTGGTACGGTAAATATTACCCGGGTCTGTCAATTGATGAGCTTAAAGAAAAGGTCCCGGAAATTTACAGAGAGTGTTATGAAAGGGTGCTGAATAAAATTATAGAATTCGGTGCGCAACCTATTGTGTGCATTTCAACACCCTATGATGATGTAAGCGAATGCCCGAATCCCGAAAACGGCTCAAGAAAGCCTCTTGAAAGTCTTGTTGAAATTCAATACGAGCTTGCGGAAAAGTACAGCTGTCCGGTAGTGGATTTCAAAAAAGTTATGGAACCTATGCTCGGAAAACGCAAGGTTGTAAGCGATGACCGGGTGCATCCCACAGATGACGGTTTTCACATTATGGCGCAGACTTTTCTTCGTGATATTGGAGAAATTCATGTAACGGATTTTGATACTCCCTTCGTATTTGAAGAGTGGAACAAAAAAAGGTATGAGGTTGAGCAAAAACTGCGTGGTTTCAAATTCGTTGAATATGTTGCTTTTATAGATATGTGGGAGGTAGGAAAGCCTGCTGAAGAGAAAAAAACGGAAGCAATAAAAGCCTACGAGGGGTATGCAGATAAAACAACGGGAACGGCATTGTGGTTCAGAGACTACCCCGGAATTCTTGATGCAAAAGACCTGATAACAGAAGAACTTATAAAGCTCACAATATAAAGAAGGATTTTGTATGAATTATACAGAAGAAATAGAAAGAAGCAAACCATATAAAGAAAACTATCTTGAAGGTATAAACCGCATTATAGAGCAAAAGCAGAAAGAAGCAGAGGGAATCCGCAAAAGCTACATAAAGGACATTTTTAAAGCTCCGGAAGTTTATCGTGATGAGCTTAAAAAAATGTTGGGCTGGCCGCTTGTGGATTATACTTCTGCAGAAGTACCGGATGTAAAGTGCGAGGAGCTTTCGGAAAAGGATAAAATTTACCGTATGCAGTTTGAAATTCTGCCCGGGCTTGTAATGTCGGGTTTGTTTTTCAAAGCAGATAAAGATGCGCCTCTTGTGGTGGTTCAACATGGCGGTCTTGGTACTCCGGAAAAGATTTCAGGTATTTACGGCACGACAGATAACTATAACGATATGCTTGTGCGTGTACGAAACAGGGATGTGCATGTTTTTGCTCCGCAGCTGCTTTTGTGGGGTGATGAATATGAAGTGCCCTTCAGCCGTGTTGAAATTGACGGTAAGCTGAAAAGAGTCGGAAGCTCAATCACCGCTGTTGAGATGTTTGGAATAATGCGGATTCTTGATTATTTTGAAGCTCAGCCCTATGTCTTGAATTTCGGTATGGTGGGAATGTCCTACGGAGGGTTTTACACCCTTTATATGGCAGCTGTTGATACAAGAATTAAAGCCGCTGTGTCCTGCTCGTTTTTTAATAAAAGGGACGCTGTAGGCTGGGCTGACTGGGTGTGGCAAAATTCGGCAAAGATGTTTGATGATGCCGAGGTGGCATGCCTTGTGTATCCGCGTAAGCTGTATATTCAGATGGGTAACGCTGATACGATTTTTGATTATAAAAACACCGTAGAGTCCTTTGAAAGAGTTTCTGAACTGTTGCCGGAAAAAGGCTGGGCAGAGCTTGAAATTTTTGAGGGAAACCACGAATTCTACAAAGGTGATGAATATATTGAAAAGCTTATACAAGAGCTTTACGGAGTGTGATTTTTTGGGAATATATTTTGATAATGCCGCAACAACACGGGTTTGTGATGAGGCGGCACAAGCGGCAATGATGGCGATGACGGAGTTTTACGGAAACCCGTCCTCCCTTCATAATAAAGGGCTTGAAATTGAAAAGGAAATGAAAAAAGCCCGTGAACAGGTGGCAAAGCTGTGGGGAGTAACTCCCGGAGAAATTGTTTTCACCTCCTGTGCCACGGAAAGTAACAATATGGCAATTATGGGTGCAATTAAAAAAGGCATAAAGTGGGGAAACAAGGTTATAACCACAAAGGCAGAGCATCCGGCGGTGCTTGAGGTGATTGAACATTGTAAGGATACAATGGGTGTTGAAATTATATATCTTGACCTTGACAGAAAAGGTCAGCCTGACCTTGAAATGCTTGAACGGGTAACCGATGAAAAGGTGATTCTTTTGAGCATGATGCATGTAAACAACGAAACCGGGGTTATAATGCCTGTTAAAGAGGCGGCAGCCATTGTAAAAAGAAAAGCACCCAGAGCCTTTACCCATTCGGACATGGTGCAGTCATTCGGTAAAACCGGGGCTACGGCAACCTCCCTTGGAGTTGATTTTGCAACCATCAGCGGTCATAAGTTCCACGCTCCAAAAGGCATTGGTGCACTTTATATTAAAAAAGGAGTCAGCCTTCAGCCTATGGTTTATGGCGGAGGTCAGGAAAAGAATATCCGTTCCGGCACGGAAAATACTCCGGGAATTCTTGCAATGGGTAAGGCGGCAGAAATGGCGGCAAAAACCCATGATGAAGCAGAAAAGCTTATTTCCGAAATAAAAAATCATCTTGTGAAAAGAGTTACGGAAAATATACCGGATTGTTTTGTAAACGGTGAAAATACAGTTTCAAATGTGCTTAATATGACATTTTCAGGGATTAAATCTGAAATTCTTCTGCACAGCCTTGAAGCGGAGGGGATTTTCGTCAGCTCAGGCTCAGCCTGTTCTTCAAATCACCCTTCACCATCAAAGGTGCTCACAAGCATGGGTCTTAAACCAAAAGAAATTGACGGAAGCATCCGGTTCAGTTTTTCCAGGTATAATACCCTTGAAGAGGCGGAAAAATGCGCAGAGGTGCTCATAAATGAAGTACCTAAAATAAGAAAATTCTACAGAGGTTAGGAGAAAATCATGGCAGATTTATTAATGCTAAAATGCGGAGAGCTTGTGCTTAAAGGTAACAACAGAAAAAGCTTTGAGGATAAGCTTCGTACAAATTTGAAATGGGCGCTGAAAAAACACGGCAAGTTTAAAATCTGGTCGGCACAATCTACAATTTATGTTGTGCCTGAAGAGGAAAGCGCGGATATGGAAGGCGCACTTGAAAGTGCAAAAAAGGTTTTTGGTGTAGCTACAATTTCACCGGCTTTCAAGGCTGAAAAAAATTTTGATGCCATATGTGAGGTGGCAAAGGAAAAAATTGCAGATGTGCTTGAAAATGCTCTTACTTTTAAAGTGGAGGCAAAACGGGCAGATAAAAAGTTCCCTATGAAATCTCCTGAAATATGTATGGAACTTGGAGGTGTGCTTCTTGAAGCATTTCCCCACCTGAAGGTGGATGTTATAAACCCTCAGGTAACCGTTGTGGTAGATGTTCGTGAGGAATACGCGTACATTTACTGTCAGCGTATTAAGGGCGCAGGGGGTGTACCCTCAGGTACAAGCGGAAAAGGTATGCTTCTTCTTTCGGGCGGTATAGATTCTCCTGTTGCCGGCTGGATGATGGCACGAAGGGGACTTAAGCTTGATGCAGTAAACTTTTTCAGCTATCCCTACACCTCGGACAGAGCAAAGGAAAAGGTGCTTGAGCTTGCACGCCTTGTTTCGGAATATTCCGGCAGAATCCGTGTACACATAGTACCCTTTACCGATATTCAGCTTGCCATCCGTGATAATTGCCCTGAAGAACAGCTTACAATTATTATGCGTCGGTTCATGACTAAAATTTCCGAAATAATTGCAAAGCAATGTGATGCTTCGGTGCTTATAACCGGTGAAAGCCTGGGTCAGGTTGCCAGCCAGACCCTTCAGGCAATGGTGGTAACGACCGATGTTGCAACAATGCCGATTCTCCGACCTCTCGTTGGTATGGATAAAATAGAAATAATGGATTACGCAAGGAAAATAGGTACTTACGAAACCTCGATTCTTCCTTATGAGGATTGTTGTACTCTGTTTGTACCAAAGCATCCGGATACAAAGCCCAAGCTTGAAAGAATTGAGCTTTCCGAAACAAGGCTTGATGTGGATAAGCTTATAAAAGAGGCAGTTGAAGGAACTGAAGTTATTACAATTGGATAGGAGAGAGTAATATGGAATTTATCAAAGCAAAACCTATATGGCTTGAAGGACTTGAAAAGGAAATGAACCTCCAGGCAGGCTTTAAGGCTAAGCTCACAAAAGAAGAAGGCAAAAGCTATCAGCTTAAAATAACCGTTGCCTACATTTACCGTTTGTTCATTAACGGTGAATTTGTGTGCTACGGCCCTGCCCGTACGGCTCACGGCTATGCGAGAGTTGACCGTGTTGATATTACCGATAAGCTTAAAAACGGTGAAAATGTAATTGCAATTGAAACTGTAGGCTACAATGTAAACAACTACTACCTTATCAATCAGACAGCATTTTTATGCTGTGAGGTTGAAAGTGATGGGGAGGCGGTAATTGCTACCGGTTACGATTTCAACGGCTTCCGGATGGTTGAACGCGTGCAGAAGTGTCACAGATATTCTTTCCAGAGACCCTTCCCGGATGCGTGGAAATTAAGTCGTGAAAGTGAAAGATACAACTGGACAACAGCGGAAATTCCGTTTGAATCCACTCAGCTTGTGGATGTGGAGGTACAGTTTCTTGAACGAGGCTCAGAGATGCCTGATTTTAATGTTTCTACTCCGGGAAAATTCATTGAAAGAGGTATTCTTGAAAGCTGTGAAATACCCGGAAATGTAAAAATTCAGAGCTTTTACAAAGGACCCTCTGAAGATTTTCTTGCTTTTCCTATAGAAGAAATCGAATACGCTCCCGTGCTTGATTATTACAAAACCAAAAAAATAAAGGTGGAGGCTATAAGCCCCGATAGTGAGGTTGTTATCCGCGAAGGTGAATATGCTCTTGTGGATATGTCCCGTAACTACACCGGATTCCTGAAAATGCAGCTTGTGGCTCATAAAGACAGCAATGTCATTGTAGGTATGGACGAGGTGTTAAACGACGGAGCTCCCGACCCCGGTGCAAAGATGAGCACCAACGCCGTTGCAGGCTACGAGCTTACCGAAAGTATTAATACATACGACCTTGAAACCTTTGAATGCTACGGTTTTCGGTATGCTCTTGTTATGGTGACCTCAGGTGAAATTGTGCTTCAAAACCTTGCGGTGCGTGAGTATGTTTATCCTATGAGAAATGTGCCTCAAATTGATACGGAAGATGAGGTGCTGAAGAATATTTATAAGGCGGCTGTGGAATGCTACCGACAGAATGTTGTGGATATTTATATGGATTGTCCCACCCGTGAACGCGCAGGATGGCTTTGTGACAGCTATTACACATCACAGAGTGAATGGCACTTTACCGGTGATTGTAAGGTGGAAAAGGATTTCGTGGAAAACTTTATGCTTTACAAAAAGCGGGATAATATTGACGACGGTATGCTTCCCATGTGCTACCCGGCAGACCATTACAACGGCAATTTTATACCTCAATGGGCAATATGGTTTGTGGTAGAGCTTGAACAGTATTTTGTTCGTAATCCCAAGGCAAACAAAGAGGATTACAAAAAGCTTTGCTACGATTTGATTGATTTTTTTGCCCGTCATGAAAATGCTGACGGTCTTACCGAAAAGCTTCCTAAGTGGAATTTTGTGGAATGGTCAAAGGCAAACAAGTGGGTTCAGGATGTTAACTATCCTACAAATATGATGTACGCAAAGCTTCTTGAAATTACGGGTAAGCTGTACGGTGATGATACCTTGCTTGAAAAGTGTGAAAAGCTTCGGGCGAAGGTGCTTGAAAAATCCTTCGACGGAAAGCTGTTTGTGGATAATGCAGTTTACAATGAGGAAGGGGTTCTTGTGAATACTGAAAATCACTCAGAGGTTTGTCAGTATTATGCGTTCTTCTTCGGCCTTGTAAAGGATATTGATGACCCGAAATTCGCTTATCTTAAAGACCTTATATTCAATGTGTTCGGTCCAACCCGTCAGGAAAAGGGTGAAATGCTTGAAATTGAGCCTGCAAACGCGCTGATGGGTGTTTATATCCGTATGGAGCTGCTTTATAACTGGGGCAAGTACGAAAAGCTTCTTGAAGAAATAAAACAGTATTTCGGTAAAATGGCAGACCTTACCGGAACACTCTGGGAACACAATAAGGTGTGTGCAAGCCTTAACCACGGCTTTGCATCCTTTGCGGGAATTATGGCTTACAAAGCAATTGAAAAATTAAAATAAAGGAGAAATGTAAAATGGAAAGATACGCTTGGAAGGGCAGAATTGTAGAAGGTATGCTTGAGGAATATATCAAGCGCCACGACGAAATCTGGCCTGAACTTACTCAGGTGCTTAATGATGCAGGTATTCATAACTACACCATCTGGAATGTGGGAGACGAGCTTTTTGGTTACTACGAGTGCGACAAGGGTGTTGAGTTTGCGGCAAAAACTCAGGCTGAAAGCCCCGTGGTTGATAAGTGGAACGAATATATGAAGGATGTTCTCATAATGGAAATGGACCCGGTAACAGGCGCACAGCCTATGCTGAAACAGGTATTCTATCATAAATAAGCAAAAGCCCATCAATCATATGATTGATG
>JAZQCS010000112.1:0-2661 GCA_045546415.1 Clostridia bacterium
ATGAAGGCGAAGGTGTTGAAATTACCAATAACCAGATTAAAATTACGCAAGGCGGTGATTTTACTTTAAAGGGTACCCTTGCAGACGGAAATATCACAATTTCAACAAAAGAAAAGGTTAAAATCAGATTAAGCGGAGCTAAAATTACATCAAGCGAAAATCCTTGTATTTTTGTAGAAGATGCAGATAAAGCGTATATTACTTTAACAGACGGAACTGAAAATTATCTTATTGCCGAAAATAGCGATGATGGTGCGATTTATTCAAAAGAAAATCTTGAAATCAAAGGTGACGGAAGTCTCGACATTGAATCAAAAGCCGGTCACGGAATAAAGGCATCGGATAACTTAAATATTGAAAATGGCATTGTTACTATCAATGCCACATCCGATGGTATTCATGTAAACGATACCTTTAAGATGACAGGGGGAACAGTTAATATAACTTCTGTAAACGATGGAATTGACTGTGAATCCATTGTTAATATTTCAGCAGGAAAAATAAATATCGAAACTAATGGTACTCCAATTGAGAACACGCAAACTACAACAGAGACTACAGAAGAACTTCCTCGCAGAGGTATGTGGGAAATGGATGAGGCAGATGTGGAATTTGAAAAATCAACTAAGGGTATCAATGCCGAATGGATGATGGTTATATCGGGCGGAGAAATAATTGTAAATTCTGCATCACACGCAATTCATTGTCAGGATGAAATCGAAATAAACGGAGGCGAGTTTACATTAAGCTCAAAATATGACAAAGGCATATCTGCCCACGGAAATCTTACCATAAACGGTGAAGATACCCTGATTGATGTAACCAAGTCAACCGAAGGCATTGAAAGTAAAAATGTGATGACCATAAATGACGGTGTTATAAAGGTTGTTTCAACTGATGACGCACTTAATGCAACGGGCGGAAACAGCGGTATGATGATGCCGGGGGGGAATGGCGAAGGCGGAGAGTTTACACCGCCTGAAGGCTTTGAAAGAGGTCAGAGAAATCCTGCGGATGGTCAGACAACCGAGAACGGTGAAGCACAGGCCGGAAAAGGAACAAGGCCGCAAAGAGGCGAATTTGGCAATATGAATCCTAATTTTGAAATGCCTCAAAATGGTGAGTTTACTCTGCCGGAAGGAGTGATGCCCGAAAACGGTGAGTTTGCTCCACCTGAAGGAAATATGCCGCAAAGACCTCAAATGGATGGCAATATGGGAATGCCCGGTGGATTTATGGGCGGTGGAATGGGCAGAAATATGAAAGAATGCCTTATCATAAACGGCGGATATATTGAGCTTTATGCCGAGGATGATTGCCTTGATGCAAATGGAAACCTTACCATCAACGGCGGAACAGTAAAAGCTATAAAACCTAATGGCTCTATTTACGGAGCATTCGGAATCGTTGATCCTGACGGACAGACAACAATCGGAGAAAATGCAACTATTATCTTTGCAGCAGGAAATGGTAATGCAAGAAGTCTCGGACTTAAACAGAACACAATTACAGTTAACTGTGAAACCAATCATGAAGCCGGAGATGTGATTAAGGTTTCAGACAGTGAGGGCAATTTGGTGTTTGAATATACTCCTGACGGAAAGTATAAAACAGTTTTAATAGCATCAAGTAAAATCAAGACAGGAGAAACATATAAAATTGCAATAGGCAATGAAACTTTTGAATCGGAAATTACACAGCAAAGCACGACCATCGGAACACAAACAGTCGGTGGTATGGGCTTCGACAGAGGACAGAGAATGCAGTAGTGCAAAAGACGGCTTTGCTTTTTTGGTAAAGCCGTCAATTTACTTTTTATAAAAAATGTTGTATACTATATACGAGGCAGGTGATTTTATGCGGCTTTTGATTGCAGAAGATGAAAAACATCTTAACAAAACCCTTAACGAGAGATTAACTAAAGCAGGCTATACCGTTGATAGCTGTTTTGACGGCGAGGATGCGGTTTACTATATGGAAAACACACAGTATGACGGAATTATACTTGATGTTATGATGCCGAAAATTAACGGTTTTGAGGTTTTGCGGATAATTCGTGAAAGAAAAATATTAACGCCTGTTTTAATGCTTACGGCAAAGGACTCGGACGAAGATATAATAAACGGACTTGATACCGGGGCAAATGACTATCTTACAAAGCCTTTTTCGTTTTCTGTTTTGTCTGCAAGAATCAGGGCAATGCTCCGTGTGAAAGAAAATATCACGAGTGCGATACTTGAAATTGCAGATTTAAGTGTTGACACAACCACAAGACAGGTAAAGCGAGGAGATAACATTATAGAATTGTCATCAAAGGAATACGCCATTTTGGAATATCTTATGCGGAACAAAGGTATTGTGGTTTCAAAGGAAAAGATTGAAGAAAACATTTGGAATTATGAATATGAGGGTTCAAGTGATGTTATAAAGGTATATATTCACCACCTGCGCAAGAAAATTGACGATAACTACAAGAAGAAACTGCTCCACACCATAAAAAATGTGGGGTATGTCATAAAGGAAGATTAAGATGAAAAAGCCTACTTCTATAAAAACAAGAATAACAATATGGTACACAACACTTATGTTTGTTTTAATTGTTGTTGTGCTGTCCCTTGTTGGCGGTCTTTCTTATCAGCTTTCAATAGATAGTGTAGAAAA
>JAZQCS010000113.1:0-18082 GCA_045546415.1 Clostridia bacterium
AAAGGTAGTCTCTGCACCGTCAATGTAAAGTGTGCCAAGACCGTCCTCTACCTTCATTTCAAGGTGATGCCAGCCCTTTGAACGGGGAATGGTTTTGCCTTCCACGGTTTTTATGTCGGCATTGCCTGCGCTTGATGTTGCGGTAGAAGGTCTGTAGCGCCATACATTGCTCTTTGCAAGGTTGGGGTCAAAACCAACAAAGCTGTTATCAAAGTTTACGGTAAAGTTTGTAATACTACCCGATACAAACTCATCGTAAATCCACATTGAAAGAGTGTAATTGCCTTCCTTCGGAAGTGATGCATTTTTAAGGGTAACTGCCGCATTTATACCGTCAAAGAACAGAGCCTTTGTGGAATTGCCGTTACGGTCGGTGGTTTCCTTAACAATTGCACTTGTGGTGCTTGTGCCGGTCTGCTCCCAGGCTTTATTACCTCTTACAGGGAACTTGCCGGAAACAGTGCCCGTCTTATCCTCAAAATCCTCATAAATGGGCTCGGCAGGTATTTCCATACCGTTCATTACTACATTATCAAAATAAGCATAACCGCCTTCGTTTGTACCAAGGGCTATTGTTCCGCTTACATAGGTGGAATCGGCAGCTTCAAGAAGCTTTATGCCGTCAATTAACACTCTTATGTTTTTGGTGTCCGATTCAACGGTTACATCGTATTTTGTTTCCTTTACAAATGCATATGCTTTTTCAGAAAGAACTGTTTCAACGCCGCCAACCTTTTTAACAAGTACAGCCTTGCCTGCCTCGGAATCAAGCTTTAATACATATTCGTTCTGATTAAGTGTATTTACATTGAAATGAATTTCCGCACTACCTTCGCGGATTTCCGCATCCAGGTCAAGTGCATAACCCATTCCGCTTACTGCACGTGATGCTATACCGCCATTAAACACAGCCATACGGTTGTTGTTTATAAGCACATTTTTCTGGTTGCCCCATGCACTCAAATCTGTAATGAATTCCTCCATAAGAAGAGTGTTGCTGTCTGCAACAAAGGCACCTACTGCGTAGATGTAATCTCCCTCTTTTGCAAATTCTATTTCCTTGCCTTCAAAAACAACCTTTGTAACACCGGGTGCATAAATTGCTATTGCATCCTCCTTATTTGTTGTTTTAACAAGTCTTTCACCGTCAATTGTAAGGGTTGTACCATTGGGCTGAAGGTTAAGGCTTCTTATTCTTTTTGCACTCTTTACAAGCTCTGTGCCGTTTTGAGTAAGGGTTGTTCCTTCAACTATCTGAAGATTTTTATCACTTACAAAGGCAAGCTTACCGTCAAAGGTGTAATCGCCAAAGGAAACTGTAGCGAAATTACCTGTAAGGTGGGACATATAGTAGGTATCAACACCGTCACCGGTATTAATTGACATAGCAGTTGCCTTTTTACCCTGTTCGGGAGAAACTGCAAGTCTTTCAACTGTAACCTCACGAGTATCCCCTTCCTTTGTGGGGTAAAGAACTGTATCAAAGGTTACCTCGCCTGCAATCTCTTTGGTGTATTCGGTATATTTAGTGTTTACAACACCGTTATATGCAGAGTAACCGTCCTTAAGTGTTGCAGTTATTTCTTCCGGATCGGCAGGAACAACCTGAATGTTTGCGCCTTCCGAATATGCGGTTTGTGTAGCTTTTGTTGTATCCTCCACAGAAAGGTTTGCACCGGGATGGAAATAGTGCCAATGCTGGTCGTAACGGTTTACCTTTGAGGTATCTGTAGGGTTGATGTAATCCGAAACAATGAAATAATCAGGTTTTACAAACAGTACACTTCTTCGTACACCAAAACCGGAATATCCGGGATGTGAGCCCTCGTAGAAATCCGCACCCTCGTTTGTAAGCCAGTTAAGAACTGCGCCTTTACCCCTGTTCATGGTTGTATCATTAATTTCAATGGTATTGTGTGCCTCGGTAGTTTTCCATACCCACATTGAAATAGGGTCCAGGTCGTAGCCCTTTATTGCATTATCCACAATAAGAGGCTTGTCGTAAGCATAAACTACAGGAGAAAGCATATCCGGGTGAGAATGTCCTGCGGCATAGTTGCCCATAAACATATATACCGCATCCTTCTCCCAGCTGCTCCTCATAGTTGCAGAACTCACACCGTGGAAATAGTTTGAGGTGTATGGGAATGGATTGCCCTCTTTACCACCGGAAACAAAATACTCAAAGTAGGATTTTGTCGGCTCCGAAACATCATTAATCCAGTTTCCTATAACGCTCTTCTGGTCTGCACCACCCTGGTCGCCCCAGCCTATAGTTCTGACATCCGGCATTGTCAGGTTCACGGTATATTCAAATGAGCGCTCAACATATTCCAAAACATCTTCATCAAATTCAAAACCAAGCTCTCTTAATCTGTTTATACAAGCAATGGTGCTGTCAGCATGGGCGTGGCTGTAGCTTGGTGAACCTTCGTTGTTGCTGAAATCGTCAAAGCAGGTGTTCATCAGGAAGTCAGACAGCCTGTTCATTGCAAAGTTCAGCCACTCGGGAGTCTTTTTAAACTCCGAAAAATACGCAGCTGCATTGCTGAGTCCGTTCATCTGGTGAGAATCCCAGTTATTACCCACAAAGGTGGCAGGATCGGTCATCCAGTTACTCTGCTGCCACATAAGCTTTATAAATTCCGCATTATCCTCGGGAGTGAAAACCTCGCTATGCAATATTTTATTATGCATAGAAACCATACTTCCCATTCTCGCAGATACATCAAGGCTTCGGTTAGCCTTGTAGTTGTTCATCTGCATAAATTCCCGGACAATACGGAGCATTTCGCTGACATAGTAGGTTTCTTCGGGCTCATAGCTGTGTGCAGTTGCCATATTGTCAAGGCAATAAAACCTTGTAACCTGAATGAGCCATTCACCTGCAGAATAGGAAGGAGTTGACCAGTTAAAGGTGGAACCATTCCATGAATAGTAGCAGCCTGCGGTGTTCTGCCATGTCATAGCATCCTCAAGCCATGCACCGCTGCCGCTACGGATAATTTCTACCTCAACGCTTTCCTTTCCATCAGGATTTGAGCTGTCGGGGTTGTTTTTACCTGTTACCTTAAGGGTTGCCTTTACCGGCACAAAATCTACCGGAAGACTGTTAAAATCAAAAGCAATGTATGCTCTTGCTTCCTTGCTGTCGTAAGGGTATCCGTGACCTCTTACCTGAAGCTCTGCAGAGCTGCCAAAGTTACTTGCTGTTCCACCGGTTATGTAGGTATCCTTAAATGCTTCCACCTCGTATACCTGTCCGTCCGCATCTTCGAGAACAATAACGGGAGGATTTTCACTTTCGCGGGAGGAAATTGTAACAATATCCTCTCCCTTGTAAATGTTCATAAAATAAATGGGGAGAATTTTGGTGGAGCCGTAAATTGCATTTACACCGTTTGTAATATCAAAGGTTACCTCCTGCTCGGTATCTGTGAAGTTCACACAGCCAAGAGCAAAATCGTCCTGTCGGTAGAAAACATTTTTAGCAGTAAGCCTTGTATTTTCTACTGTTACCGGGTCGATTGTTCCTGTAGCCGTAAAGGGCTCTGTTTTTGCTCTGTAATATTTCAGCAGTTCTTCCTTTGCTCCTTTGTAATCACCGTTTTTAACGCAGGCTTCTACTTTTTCAAGTGCACCGTCTTTATATTCATAATCGAGCTTGCTCTCAATAACCCATGCACCGTTTTCCCATTTACCAAAGAATTCCTCGTCCAAAAGACCATCCTTTGCAAAGGGAGTTTTGTTAATTATAAGGGTATATTCCCGGGTAACATCACCGTTTGTGTAGGTGATTTTCTGTCCGTTCTGGACAGTTGAATTCTGCTGAATATCCAATTCACCCATATCCTCTCTCAAAGTGTATGTTGCGGTAATTTCTTCATCAAGCTCGCAAACATCTGCGGTAATGGTATTTGCATCATCATCAATTGCTGCCGCTTTGCCATTGATGATGAAGGTATCAATACCTTCCGGAACAATAATTTCATAAATTCTGATATCTGCAATGGCACCTTCGTAACCGTTTATCCAGCCCTGAGAAGCAGCCTTTACAAAGCTGAGAGGTGTTTCCTCCGACAGTTGCTGCGTGAACAGAGCACCGTTTTTCTTAACAGCAACACCATCAACATAATAGGAGACCACGCCCTCATTGTTTACAACAGCCGCATATTCATGCCATCCGATGCTCTGAGGAACACCGTTTGAAAAATAATTGTACTGGTCTATCCATGTATAGTAATAGTTACCGTTTGCATCACTTTTGTATCTGCCGCCCACATTAATACCGTTAACTCCGGCATTGTAGGCATGGTTATTCTGCTGTGAATAAAAACGGAAGGTAACAATGGCATTTTTTGAAAACTGAGCTTCCTCCGGAAAAGTATAGGTTGCGTTCTGGTTCGCAGTTGTGTTTTTAACCGTACTGCCGTTGTAGCCGTAAGCACCGTCCACTATAGATGAGCCGGTAAAAGTCCAGCCGTCACTGCTTGTACAATCCTCATGGTGCACAAGGACAGCCTCGGAGGGAATTTCCACTCCCGGAATTGAAATCACATTTAATACTACCGTATACACTTTTGTGAAATCTCCGTTTGTATATGTAATCTTCTGTCCGTTTTCAACGATATCACCCTGAGCAATATCAAGTGTAGCATCCATTTTGTTCAGGCTGTATGCTACCACCGGCTTTGCTGTTTCCGAAACAGAAATGGTAATAGTTGCTTTTTCCTCATCTACAACCGCATTATTACCTGCAATCGTAAAGGTTTTTATACCTTCGGCATCACCATCTTTAAGCTGATATACCTTAATATCTGCCAGAGCACCCTGGATTGCGGAGTTCCAACCGGGGACACCTGCATTTATTGTAGATACCACGCTGCCTTCCGCAATCTTAATGCTTGTTGACTGTGCATCGGTAAGCTTTGTGCCGTCAATATAGTAAGTAATTTTACCGGTTTCATCAATTACTCCGGCAAGTTCGTGCCAGCCTATGCTTTGAACAGCTGCATTGTAGCCATAGTTGGTACCCACCATAGTCATATAGTTTTTACCGTTGCGGACAGCACGGAAGTTTCCTCCGAAATATGCACCGCCAAAACCCACGCGGAAGCTGTGGTCAACTGCCTGGGAGTAAAACTTAAGAGTAATAATAGCATTTTTTCCAAACTGTGCTTCAGCGGGCAAGGTGTAAGTCGCTGTTGCTTCCTTTGCGTAAAGCTGAACACCGCTGCCGCTTATACCGTACACACCGTTTACGATTTTTGCACTGCCGGAGAAAGTCCAGCCCTCAGCCGAGGTACAATCCTCGTGGTGAACGAGCACCGCATTTTCAGGAATTTCAATTCCGGTGGTGCTTGCCGAAACAGTCACCATGCAAATGCTCATAAGCATACAGAATGCAAGTGTAAGGGATAAAATTCTTTTCATTTTTAAACATCTCCTTTGGATGATTTTTCTGTGCTAATTATATTATATCATACTTTTTTGTATTTTTGTATACGCTTCTATTTTTATTTTTTAAAAAACAGCAAAAAAATATACACTTTTTAACATTACCAACTTGATTTTTTAATTTTAATGTGTTATACTGATAGCAGAGGTGAGCCATATGAAAACTATTATTTACGAAAATAACCGACAGCTTAACCCCAAAAAAACTATTGCTATACCATTTCATTATTTAGGTGACACAAGCCATATTCCTTACTTACTTGACGGTGCCGGTGTTCTTGATTGTCTCGGTGAATATCACCTGAAGCGTATGGAGGAAAACGGGTACATTTTTATTTATATACTCAGCGGCAAGATGGACTTGCTTTATAACGGTTCGCGGTATATTTTAAGAAAAAATGATATGGCATTGCTTGATTTCAGAAAATATCACGAATTCTATTCCCAGGCAAAAAAAGATTTTTGCTACTTTTTTGTAAACATTTATACAAGCCCGTGTATTACAGCACTGTACGAAAGTCTTTATGAAAAAGCCTTTGCTCCTGTAGAATGTTCTCTTCCGGAAGAAACTATGGCTATGCTTGACAGACTTCTTACTGTGGCAAAAAATCACAGTCCCGGCAACTATGCAATGGCGTTTTCTATTGTTTCGACTCTTATTTCCCAGCTTTCAAGCGATTTGTATATGCAGGGTGATTTTATAAAAAGTAAATATACCCCCGGGTGGTGCCTGGAGGTTTCCAGCTACATCAACGAAAATTTCACAGAGAAAATCCGGTTTCAGGACCTTGCGCAAAAACAAAATATGTCTCCTCAGCTTTTCAGTAATTCCTTTAAAAAAGCCATGGGGATTTCTCCTCTGGATTATTTAATTGAAACACGGCTTTATCATGCAAAAACCCTTTTACAGCATACCGACAAAAACCTTGAAATAATCGCCTATGAAACCGGGTTTTCAAACACCTCCAGGTTCATAAAAGCTTTTCAGAAACAAAACGGAGTCACTCCGGCACAGTTCCGAATTTCCCTGCGAAAAAACACACAAAGAAGATAAAAAAAATGCCCCGAAGCTTCGGGGCATTAACTTTAACCTTCAATTACACAGGTAACCATTTTTACAAATTTCTCTTTTGTAAGCGGAAATTTTGCAAGCAGCTTTACTATATTTCTCACCGGAGACTCATTATAATAAACCGGGTGAATATTCTGTGCTTTTAGAATTTTATTAAACCTTTTTATGGTCATTTTATTTATATAGGAAAAATATTCTTTTCCGTTTTCATTTTTTGAAATTCTGAATTTTATACGGTTTCCGCCGTCAGGAAGGTCTTTTACAAGCTCCTTATAGGCATCCACAAGGGTAGTTTCGCTGAAAAAAACATGGCACCATGGCATATTCACCGCATCCGAAATGTGTGCACCGAAAGGATGATAATATGGTGGAAAATTAATGTAAATTCTGCCGCCGGGACGGATGATTCTCCTTGCCTCGCAAAGCACCTTCTCCGGGTCAGAAACATGCTCCATAAAATCATTCATAATGATGGTATCAAAGGTGTTATCTGCAAAGCCCGATTCTGTTGCACTACCCAGCACAAACTCAAATTTATCTGAAAGACCAAGCTTTTCAGCCAATGCCTCTGACTCCGCCTTATAGCTTTCAACAATATCAATGCCTGTTACCTTTTCGGCACCCAGACTTGCGTAATAAAGGGATTTTCCCCCTGCTCCACAGCCGAAATCAAGCACCTTTTTACCCTTGAACATTTCCTCTGCCGAATAGCGTTCAAGGAAAAACTTAATTGTATCCTCCCCCTTTTCAAACTGCCACATGGCATAGGTTTTTTCACCGTCCATCTGCATATTGAAAGGGTGTACAACCTTAGGAAAAACCTTATTTAATGCCTTCAGGGTTTTTACACCGATAGCTGACATAGAACCTTATCCTCCTTATTTCCACTTTGAGGCACCCTGGTCGGTACCTTTTTCGCGGATTATGAATCTTACAGGTGTTCCGTCCATACCAAAAGCACTTCGGAACTGATTTTCAATATATCTTATATAAGAAAAATGAGCAAGCTTTTTATCATTCACAAACAAAACAAAGGTGGGCGGATTCGTTGAGGGCTGTGTTCCGTAATAAATTTTAAGCCTTTTACCTTTATCCGACGGAGGCTGAACCTTAAGCGTTGCCTCGTTTATAATATCGTTAAGCGCGCCAGTTGTAACACGCTTTGAATTCTGTTCATAAACGCTGTCAATAAGCGGAAAAACACGGTCAATACGGCTACCTGTTTTTGCAGAGATAAACTCAACGGGCGCATATGTCATGAAAGAAAGCTTTTCCTGTATTTCAGTTTTCATATGCTTCATTGTACCGGTTTCCTTTTCAACCACATCCCATTTGTTAACAAGGACAACCGAAGCTTTTCCCTGCTCGTGAGCATAGCCTGCAACCTTTGCATCCTGCTCCGCAACACCCTCGTTACCGTCAATCATAATAAGACACACATCTGCCCGGTCTACCGCGCTATAGCTACGCATTACGCTATAGCGTTCAACCGCCTCATCCACCTTGGATTTACGGCGGATACCTGCGGTATCAATAAACAGATATTTTTTACCGTCCTTTTCAAAGTAGGTATCAATTGCATCACGGGTTGTACCGGCAATGTCACTTACAATTACCCTGTTTTCACCAAGAACTGTGTTTATGAGAGAGGATTTGCCGGCATTTGGTCTGCCGATAACCGCAACCTTAATAACATCTTCATCCTCTTCACGGTCAAAATCCTCAGGAAGATGTTCAAAAGCTGCATCAAGAATATCTCCAAGACCCAGGCTCTGCACCGCAGAAACTGCAATAGGTTCACCCATACCAAGATTGTAGAATTCGTAAATTTCAGGAGGAGGTGTACCCACCTTATCCACCTTGTTTACTGCAAGAACGATGGGTTTTTTTGATTTGTGAAGCATATCCGCAACCGCCATATCAGCAGCTGTTACACCTGTATGAATATCTCCCACAAAAATTATAACATCTGCAAGGTCAACGGCAAGCATTGCCTGGCGTTTCATTTGTGTGAGCATTTCATCCTTGCTTTCAGGCTCAATACCACCAGTATCTATAAGAGAAATAGGCACGCTGCGCCATTCAATATCGGCATAAATACGGTCACGGGTTACACCAGGGGTATCTTCAACTATAGAAACTCTTCTGCCTACCAAACGGTTAAAAAGAGCTGATTTTCCCACATTAGGTCTGCCCACTATTGCTATTACAGGTTTCATTTAATATACCTCCATTCCAACAAGTGCGTCCACAAGCTCATATCCATCATTGTACACCGCTTTTACGGGTACACCAAGAGTCTCAGACAGCTCCTGCACCGTCACATCATCCAGAAAAACCTCTTCCTCGGCACGAAGCATTGAACGGCAAATAAAAAGCTCTTCTCCCAGCTCTTTGCCCTTAAGCTGAGCTTTAAGGTCACAGCCGCAAAGGAGCCCTGCAACCGTTATCATCTCACCGAAAAAATTGTTTTTAATTTCATATACATTAATTTTCAGTCCTTTTACCTTGTTTGCGAGCGCACGGGTGAGCTCACACATAAGCGGATACGCTGCTTTTCCCGTTGCAATTGAAACGGTTCTGTTTGTTTTCTGTCTCTCCATATCCTCAAGTGCCATATAGAACTCATCCTTAAGCGAAGCAATAAGCCCTACTCCGTTTTCAATCTGCGGAAAATCCTCATATTCATCGTAGGAGGGAATGGGCATTTCCGCCTTAAGGTAAAATTCATCTGCTATATATATAACCCTGCTGCCGTACTTTTCAAGCATCATCTGCTGAAACTCCTGAACCTGTTCTATAACCTTTACGGCACCCTCTTTTTCAAATGGTTCAAGAGGATACAAGCCTTCCCGGTACTTTGAAAGTCCTACCGGTACAACTGATACCGAATAAACCGCCGGGTAAAGCATACAAAGCTCGGTCAGGGTTTTTTCAAGATATTTACCGTCGTTTACGCCTTTGCAAAGCACAATCTGTCCGTTCATTGTAATTCCCTTACTTGCAAAAAAACGCATTCTTGCAAGAATGTCTCCTGATTTACCGTGTCCAAACAAAAGAGTGCGGTTTTCCGGGTCTGTAGAATGAACAGATATGTTTATTGGGCTGATATGCATATCGGCAATATCTTTGATTTCGTCGTCATTTAAATTCGTAAGGGTAACATAGTTACCGTGAAGAAGCGAAAGGCGGGAATCGTCATCCTTAAAATAAAGAGTTTCTCTCATTCCTTCCGGCAGCTGGTCAATAAAGCAGAATATACATTTATTGCGACAACTCCGTGGTTTTGAAAGCAAGGGATATTCAAAATTCAAGCCTAAATCTTCATAATCGGGATTTTCAATTTCAATAACCTCAAAGCCTCCCGATGCTTTTTCAATTTTTAAAGTGATGTTTTCATCAGCAGCATGGTATTTATAGCTGAGTATATCCCTTATTTCCCTGCCGTTTATTTCAACAATTGCATCGCCCGGACATATTCCTGCCTCTTCGGCAATACTTCCCGGGTCAACGCTGCATATTTTTTTATATATATCCACAAAACCATGCTCCTTTCCGTAAAAATGAAAAAAAGGACTCTGACTGCGGCTCATTCCAAAGCATCGCAGGTGAAAACCTGCGCATCTTCGGAACCCAAGCTTTGTCATAGCCCCAAGTTAAAAGCCTCCCGCTTAAAATTTTAAGCGGCGAGACCCTGAATTTGTGATATTATTCAGCAGCTGCTGTTTTAACAACTTCTTTTCCTTTATAATATCCACAAGCCTTGCACGCTCTGTGCGGCATTGTGTACTCATGACACTGAGGACACTGAACCATACCCGGAATAACAAGCTTCCAGTTTGCGCGTCTCTTATCACGACGAGCTTTTGATGTTTTTCTCTTAGGTACTGCCATCTTTGCCTACACCTCCTGTTAGAATTTATGCCTTAACCGGCATATGTCAGAATTTAATATCATTTAGGACATCAAACCGAGGGTCAACAGCTTCAGTTTCACAACCGCACTGTTTCTCGTTAAGATCCTGTCCGCATACGGGACAAAGACCCTTGCAGTCCTCTTTGCACAGAAATCTTCCGGGAGCTTCCATAAGAAAAATGTTGACCGCAAGGTCAGAAACATCAATTACATCACCCTGAAAGACGACAGCATCTTCGTCTGTGCTGTTGCTGCCTTCCTTTATAAGTTTTTCATTAAGTTCAAAAGAAAAATCTTGCTCAGCAGGTTTTCCGCAACGGGCACAAGCGGTTTCAAACTTGCCGCTTACCTGTGCATTCAGGAAAAACTCCCCTGCCCGATTCGCAATTTCGCCGTTTATTTCTGTTTCTCCGATAAACTCAAAATTATTACCGCAAAAACTGACAGGCTCAAACAAGGTTTTACCCTGAAAGGACAATTTACCGCCACTGTTTGATGCAATGGAGCTGATATCCAGTTTCATAAGCTTATCCTCCGTTTTCTGCCACGACTTTTACACTTCAATTAAACCGCGCGTTCTACCTTTCCGGAACGCAGGCAACGAGTGCATACACTGATTTTCTTAGGTGTGCCGTTCACAATTGCTCTAACCGATCTGATATTGGCTTTCCAAGTACGATTAGCACGTCTGTGAGAGTGACTTACCTTAATACCAAAACTTACACCTTTACCGCAAACTTCGCATTTTGCCATCTATAAACACCTCCGTTGTTATTTTGTTAAACCATAAGCAGATATTATTATATCATAAATCAAGAGAAATTTCAAGTGTTTTTTTATTTTTATTTATTTTTTACATTTTTGCCTCTTTTAAACATATCCAATAAGATTTTTTTGTGTATTTTTACCAATTAAAATTTATTTCCCAGCCGGAAAAGTTCTTTTAATTCCTGACCCGAAAGCTTACATTTCAATGCTTCAAAGCTATCGTTTAACTGTGTTATATTTTTACAACCAACTATTGGGAATGTACATACCGGCTGACTTAAAAGGTACTGCAAAACCACCGCACCTATACTGCATCCGTTTCCTTCGGCAATTTTCTTTGCAAGCCTGAATCTTTCAAGGTTTTCCGCACACATATATCTTTCCCTTGCCTTAGGGCTCAGTGCTTCCTCTCCCCCGGCATAAAGCTTTGAGAAGAAACCTTTGCATTGTGAGGCATAGGCAAACACGCTGATTCCGTTTTCAAGATATTCCCCATACTGATTTTCATCCATAAGCACAAGAGTAGGGTCTTCTCCGAAGCTATCACTCACTCTGCCGTAGCTCCATTTTATCTGGCTTGCACAAAAACCTTTAAGACCATGCTCCGCGGCATATTCGTTTGCCATGTTAATACGCTGCACTTTCCAGTTTGAAGCTCCGATTTCACGAATTTTTCCTTCCCTGATAAAATCATTAAGGGCTTCCATTATATCGCACACCGGGACTTTTTCATCATCCCTGTGAAGAAGGTAAAGGTCAATACAGTCTGTCTGTAAATTTTTCAGGCTGTTTTCCAAATCCTCACGGAGCTCCTCATAAGAAAGCCTGGAAATGTGCATTGTATGGGGTTCGGGATGTGCTCCCTTTGTTGTTACAACAAGTCCTTCTCGGTTACCTCGTGCTTTCATCCATCTGCCCAGAAGCTTTTCACTTTTAGAATCGGGATATCCGTAAATTCTTGCCGTGTCCAGATGGTTTCCACCAAGAGCCACATACATATCCAGGAGTTCATAGCTTGCTTTTTCATCAAGCACCGAGCCTAAACCGTCACAACCCAGAACAATTTCCGAGGACAGGATTTCCGTTCCGTTAATATATTTCATTTTACACACCTTTCAATACCACACAATCCTCACCGAGAAGTGCAGAAAGCTCTGCCACAAGCTCCTCCGACGGATTCACGAAATTATCTCTGTTGGCATTAAGCGCCTTACCGGTCTCCTCAAAATAAAGGCAAAGTGCCGAGCCTCCGGGGTATTTTTTCAGAATTTCCATTGTTCTGTCCAGAAGAAAATCCTTACCAAGCTTAAACTTTATATAAAGCTTTCTGTTATCCGGTCTGACAATTGTTTTAATATTTTGAATCTCATCCACCGAAACCAGTGTATCGGCAATTATTTTAGGTGGATAATCCTCCTTTATATCCACTCTTCCCCTGACACACACCGGCAGGTCTGAGCCGAGGAGGTCTCTGCATTTTTCAAAAATTTTCGGAAAAACAAGAACCTCTATTCCTCCGTAAACGTCTTCTATTGTGATGTAGGACATATAGGTATTGTTCCGTGTAAGCTTGTCCTTCCGTGCCGAAATCATACCCGTAACCGTCACGGTATCACCGTCGGAAACTGTGCTCTCATCACCGCCTATATTTTTTGTATATTGTACTCCTGCCTGTTCAACAACTTCCGCATATTCCTGCATGGGGTGACCTGAAATGTAAATACCCATCATTTCCTTTTCCATAGCAAGAAGTTTAAGCAGCGGATATTCCTCACGGTCAGGAATGGAATCGGTTACTGTTTCCTCTTCCTCCTCCATAAAGCCAAGAAGGGACATCTGCCCTGCTATGTTCATTCGCTTGCTGTTTGCCAGCCCGTCAAGAACACCACCATAGCCTTCAAGAAGAGCCGCACGGGTTTTACCGAAGCAATCCATTGCTCCTGCTTTTATCATACATTCAACCGCCCGTTTGTTAAGCTCACGGACCTGCATACGCTGTGCAAAATCGTCAAAATTTTTAAAGACTCCGTTGGCTTCCCGTTCACGGACAATAACATCCACAAGGTTATAACCCACATTCGCAATGCCTGCAAGACCGAAACGGATGGAGTGCTCGTCCACGGAAAAACCGTCAATGCTTTCATTGATGCAGGGCGGCAAAAGTTCAATACCCATTTTGTTACAATCCATAATGTACTGCGTTACCTTATCGGTAGTGGAAAGCACGCTGGACAAAAGCGCCGCCATAAAATAGGTAGGATATTTATATTTAAGATATGCCGTCTGATACGCAATTACTGCATAACACGCTGCATGAGACTTATTGAAGGCGTACTTTGCAAAATCAATCATACCGTCGAAAATGTCATTTGCCGCCTGAACACTTACTCCTCTGCGCACGGCACCGTCCACCTCAACTGTGCCATCCTCTGCCACAATGCCGTTTATGAAATAGTCCCGTTCCTTTTCCATAACATCCATTTTCTTTTTACTCATAGCACGGCGCACAAGGTCGGCTCTGCCGAAGGAATAGCCTGCAAGGTCACGCACTATCTGCATAATCTGCTCCTGATAAACCATACAGCCGTAGGTTACATCAAGAATTGAGCGAAGCTTTTCATCTTTATATACAACCTGCTGCGGATTCCCTTTGTTGGCAACATAGGTGGGGATTTCATCCATGGGACCGGGGCGAAACAGAGAAATACCCGCAATGACATCCTCTATGTTCTGAGGCTTAAGTTCCTTCATAAAGTTTTTCATTCCTGCGGATTCAAGCTGGAACACACCATCGGTATCCCCTGCAGAAATCATTTTGTAAACACCCGGTATGCTGTAATCTACATTTACAAGGTCAACCTCCTCACCGGTATCACGCTTAATCATATTAAGTGTATCACGGATAATTGTAAGGTTACGAAGACCCAGAAAGTCCATTTTAAGAAGCCCCAGCTCTTCAACTGTGTCCTTTTCAAACTGAGTTATGGGCATATCGCCCATTGCAAGGGGAATGTAATCGCTGATGGGCTCACCGCAGATAACCACACCTGCCGCATGGGTTGAGGAATGGCGCGGCATCCCCTCAATAGCCCGGGCAATATCTATAACTTTGGCAATTTCTTCATTTTCCTCATAAATGTTTTTTAGCTCACGGTTCATTTCCAGAGCTTTTTCTATAGTCATACCAAGCTCCTGAGGAATGTGCTTGGCAATTTTATCCGCCTCAGAATACGGCAGATTCAACACTCTTGCGCTGTCCCGCACCGCCTGTTTTGCACCAAAGGTACCAAAGGTGATAATTTGTGCAACATTCTCTTCACCGTATTTACGGATAACATAATCAATTACCTCCTGACGGCGTTCAATACAAAAGTCAATATCAATATCCGGCATACTCACTCGCTCGGGATTCAAAAAACGCTCAAACAGAAGGTTGTAGCGGATAGGGTCAACATCGGTAATTCTAAGGCAGTAGGAAACTACACTTCCTGCCGCAGAACCTCTGCCGGGACCTACAACAATGCCGTTATCTTTGGCATATTTTATAAAATCCCACACAATAAGAAAATAATCCACATATCCCATACGGTCAATCACCGAAAGCTCGTATTCAAGCCTTTCCATGTTTTCGGAGGCTTTCTCCCCATAACGGGAATTAAGCCCTTCCACGCACAGATGCTTAAGATATTCAAAAGGCGTAAATCCTTCGGGAACGCCGAATTTAGGCAGGTGATAGTTACCGAATTCAAGTTCAACATTGCATCTGTCTGCAATGTCCCCGGTGTTTGTAATTGCCGATGGAACTCCAGGGAAAACCTGTGCCATTTCCTCTTCGGATTTTACATAAAACTCCTGAGTGGAGAAACGCATACGGTTTTCTTCATCAACAGTTTTTCCCGTCTGAATGCACAAAAGTGCATCATGCATTTCGTGGTCGGATTTATTTATGTAGTGAATATCATTGGTGGCAACCATTTTAAGGTCATATTCCTTTGCAAGATTTATAAGATGAATATTAACCTGTTTCTGCTCAGGAATTCCATGGTCCTGAAGCTCAATAAAAAAGTTATCTTTACCAAAAATCCTCACATAATTTTCAATGTATTCCCGTGCTTTATCCATATTGCCCTGCATAATACTTCTTGCTGTATCACCGGCAAGGCAGGCAGAAAGTGCAATTAAACCATCGCTGTATTTTTCAAGCACCTCCATATCTACACGGGGTTTATAATAAAAGCCTTCAACAAAGCCTATGGACACAATTTTCATAAGGTTTTTGTAGCCTTGCTGATTTTCCGCCAGAAGCACAAGGTGACCGGGCTCGCTGTCCTGCCTGCCCTCTTTTTCATGACGGCTTCGCGGTGCGGTGTAAACCTCACATCCGAGAATGGGTTTTATGCCGCATTTTTTTGCCGCCTTATAAAACTTAACCACTCCGTACATATTGCCATGGTCGGTTATTGCCATAGCCTTCATGCCAAGCTCCGCGGCTTTTTCCACAAGCTTTTCAATACGGCAGGCACCGTCAAGCAAGCTGTATTCAGTATGAGTGTGCAAATGTACGAAGTTACCCATAGCTTTCTTCCTTTCAATAGTATCTTTAAAAAACTTAGTATCGTTTTGATATTTCTATAATCTTTCTCATACGGTGATTAACCCCCGATTTCCCGATTGGAGGCTTTAACCGTTGCCCAAGCTGTGCAAGACCGTCCTCCGGGAACTGCAGCCTTGCTTCTGCCAGCTTTCTCAGGGTTTCAGGCAATGTTTCAAGCCCTACAGAATCCCTTATTTTTTCAATAGCTTTTGTCTGATTTACCGAAGCGTCAACAACCTTTGTAAGGTTCGCAACCTCGGAGTTTATAAGCCTGTTAATTTCATTCTTTTTATCTTTTATAACCTTAACCTCACATATTTCCACAACACCGTTCATAACACCTCCAAGTGCAAGAACATCGCATATTGTGTCGCAATCCTTGAAATAAACCACATACCTTCCGCGTCGTTCAACCAGACCGCATTTAATGTCAAGCTCACCAAAAAGCTTTACAAAGGCTTTTGCCACATCCTCATAGGCGGAAACAAATTCAAGGTGATACCTCTTTTTAGGGTCAGCAACACTTCCTCCGCCAAGAAAAGCCCCTTTTACAAAAGCTCTGCGGCAACAATCCTTCTGAAGCTGGGTTTCAAGGAAATTTTCAACATCCAGAAACTGCATAAGGTTTTTATATTCAACAATAGATATTATAAAAGCGTCATTCTTTCTTACACTTCCACCGGGTTTTACCTCAATACCCGCCTGAATACCCGCAATCCTTGCAAGCAGCTTTACAATTCTTCTTGCAACGGTACGGTTTTCAATGGTAATCTTAAGGTACCCGCTTTTAACCGACGAGGAAAAAGCAACAATGCCTGCAAGTTCAGCAATTTCACAACACTTTTTCTTGTTCTCTTTCTGGAGAATTTCCTCTTTTAACTCGGCAGTAAAGGACATTTCCTTCACCCCTTTACTCTTTCATATAGTCTCTGTGCTTAATTACCGTGCGGTAATCGGTTTTATCAATAAATTTAAACAGCTCTTCTGCAATGGCAACACTTCTGTGTTTTCCTCCGGTGCAGCCTATAGCAATTACAAGCTCGGTTTTTCCTTCCTCCATATAATGAGGAATAAGAAATGAAATCATTTCCTTAAGCTGTGTCACAAAAACCTTAGTCTGTTCAAAGGAAAACACATAGTCCCTTACTTCGTTGTTAAGACCTGTTTTTGCTTTAAGCTCGGGAATATAAAAAGGATTAGGCAAAAAACGAACATCAAAAACCAGGTCCGCATCGTTTGGAATTCCGTTTTTAAAGCCAAAGGATTCCACCTTAACGACCATGCTTTTATAGGTGTCACCACCCATGAAAATCTTGTTGATTTCTTCTTTAAGCTGTAATGGGGTTAGTGATGATGTATCTACAATATATTTCGCTCTGCCCCGAAGCTCTGCAAGAAGAGAACGCTCTTTTTCAATGCCTTCTGTTACGCCTCCGTCAGGAGAAAGCGGATGGCTCCTTCTTGTTTGTTTATAACGGGAAATGAGCACCTCGTTGTTTGCTTCAAGGAACAGAATGTCATACTCCACATTCTTTGAAGCAAGACTTTCAAGAGCACCGAAAAGCTCTCCGAAAAGTGCACCGCTTCGCATATCCACAACAAGACCTACTTTTTCAATTTCTCCCCCTGCCTGATTGCATATTTCCGCAAAGGAGGGTATAAGCTGCGGAGGCATATTGTCAACGCAGTAAAACCCGGCATCCTCCATGGCTTTAACTGCGCTTGATTTACCTGCTCCCGACATACCCGAAATTATAACAATTTTCATTTTTATCTCTACCTTCTGCCTGTAACTTTTATTTCTTCCTCAAGCATTACTCCGCTGCTCTCAAAAACTCGTTTTTTTACTTTTTCAACAAGCTCTAAAATCTGCTCACAGGTAGCATTTCCAAGGTTTATAACAAACCCTGCGTGCTTTTCCGAAACCTGAGCATCTCCTACCCTGAAGCCTTTAAGACCCGCCTGTTCAATAAGGGCACCTGCAAAATAGCCCTCCGGTCGCTTGAAGGTACTTCCAGCGCTGGGAAACTCCAGAGGCTGTTTTTCTCTGCGTCGACCTGCAAGGTCCTTCATAACTGCCAGAATATCACTTTTTTCTCCCGGCTTCAGTTCAATTTCCACTTGAATTATTATATATTCTCCGTTGAAAAATATACTGTGGCGGTAAGAAAACTCACACATTCCGCCTTCAATTTCAACGAGCTTTCCATCTCTTAATGCCACAACTTTTTTTACAATATCTTTCATTTCACCGCCGTAAGCACCTGCATTCATAA
>JAZQCS010000114.1:0-26313 GCA_045546415.1 Clostridia bacterium
TCAATTTCTTCAAGATGCGCATAAAGCTCGGGTTCATCGAAAAGCATAGCCATCTGCCCGATGACTTCTTCGGATGCTGTCTCGTGTTTTGAGCCAAAATGGTTCTTGGCCAGCACCTTCAGCTGCTCCTCAAGCCAGCGCCTTACCGTCAAAGTGATTTCTTGTAAAGCGGTTGCGAGTTGGGAAACCGAATATGGAACAACCAAGATTTACAAGATGGTTGATGAAGCCGGTAACATCTTTGTTTGGAAAACCGGGAATTGGATTGAAGAAGAATCCTTTATCATTACCGGAACAGTCAAAAAACATGAGGAATTTCACGGTATCAAACAAACTGAATTAACAAGATGCCGTATTCAAGCCGCATAAATCAAAACCAAGGATGAAAGAAATACCCCCCCCCGCCGCTGCAACGGTGAGGGGGGAACAGAAAGGGGTATTCAAATGATTAGCTTGCAGCCGGTGATTGAACAGCTTGAAAACCTGTTTGAACACTTCAACAAACACTTCTTTGAAGGGAAGCTTCCCAAACCGGTTATCACGGTTAGCCCGGATGATACTTCTTGTGGGGCTTATGGTTGGTGTACCACCTTCAAGATTTGGGCGGATAAAGCCGGGGCTAAAGAAGATGAAGGGTATTATGAAATCAACCTTACTTCTGAAAACCTTTCCCGCCCTTATGAAGCTGTTGCCGGTACACTTCTTCATGAAATGGTACACCTGTACAATCTGGAACAGAAGATTCAGGACTGTTCCCGCAAAGGTACATACCACAATAAGAAGTTTCGGGATGCCGCTATTGCACATGGCTTGAAGGTTGAACAAACCGAAAAATACGGGTGGAGCAAAACAAGCTTGACCGATGAAACCAAAGCTTACCTTGATACGCTTGGAATCACCAAGTTTGATCTGTACCGGAAACCTGTTCCCAAATTTGGAAAGGCCGCTTCAAAGAGCAATTCCAGAAAGTATGTTTGCCCGGATTGCGGCGCTATTGTAAGAGCAACTAAGGAAGTTCACATTATTTGCGGTGATTGTGATACTGAATTTGTTGAAGAAACAGGGGAAGCTTAAACCCTTCCCCTTTCTATAAAAAGGGGGTGATTGCATGAAGAAGGTTAAGATTGCTTGGATTGAACAGATTCTTGAATTTGATTCTGTTGAAGAAGTTTCTGCTTATACCGCAAGCCTGAAAAATGGTAGGCCGCAAAAGTTCAAGATTATTGATGAAAGAATCCTTGAAACCGGCAAAGTGGAACTTAGGATTAGAAAGCAGTATAACAACAATGCTTTCCCGGATGATTAAGAAAGAAGGTGAACCGAAATTGAACAAGAAGCTGTTAAGAAGTATCATGATTCTTCATGATGATAACAATGATCTGCTTGCCGCCGCCCTTGGTATTACCCCACAGCGCCTTTCCGCTAAGATGAATGAAACCGGTGGGGCTGAATTTACACAGGGCGAAATCAGAACTATCAAAGAGCGGTACAAGTTGACCGCACAGGAAGTGAACGACATTTTTTTTTAATGACAATGTATCTTTTTAAGATACAAGAAAGGATGGAAACCAATGTTCAAGGATTTACTTAAAACTGCTATGGAAGATGCGGGTATGAACGCAACCGCCCTTTCCGCTGCAACGGGAATCGGGAAATCTTCTATCAGTCAATACCTTTCCGGGAAGGTTGACCCCCCGGCGAAAAAGAAAGAACAGATTGCCCTTTCGATGGGGCTTGAAGCTGATTACTTCAAAAAGAAGCTGATAAACCTTGATGTATTCCCCGATGGGGAAAACAAGCTGAATCTTCCGGTTCTTACCGCCGCTAAATTGATGGGTAAGGGAAAGGAATTTGTGTATCAGGGCTTGCGTGATGGGGTTTTCCCGTGGGGCTATGCCGTGAACATGAACGGCAGATGGAGTTATTACATTTCCCCGGCTAAGTTCATGGAATGTACCGGGTTGATGATCTGAAAGGAAGGTTCTGAAATGGTCAAAGGTTATAAGGCATTTGATAAAGATTGGGCTTGCCGTCCCGCTTCCGGTGTTATGAAACAGTACGCTTGTCCCGGAATGTTTGAAACCACAACTAAACCTTCTGTTTGCAATCATGGTATGCACTTCTGCAAAGATTTGAAAGATATTTTTGATTACTATTCCAATTCCCCGGATGATGTACGGATTGCCGAAGTGATCGCACATGGGGAAGTTGCGGAATATGGGAACAAGTGCAGCACCAATAAACTTGAAGTTGTCCGGGAAATCCCGTGGGAAGAAGTCTATACCTTGGTGAATCAAGGAAAAGGCTGTTCTGGTATCTGCAACACCGGCGACTGGAACACCGGCAACCGCAACACCGGCGACTGGAACACCGGCGACCGCAACACCGGCGACTGGAACAAAACAAGCTTTTCTTCCGGGTGTTTCTGTACAGAAGAACCGAAAATCATGATGTTCAATAAACCTTCTGATTGGACTATGCAGAAGTGGCTTGAATCGGATGCCCGCTTTATTCTGAATCAGATTCCTAAGAATGTTGTGGAATGGGTTTGGGAACAGGATATGACCGATGAAGAAAAGGCCGCTAATCCTACATACAAGACCACGGGCGGTTATTGCAGAATCCCCGATGAAAGCGAAAATGCACAACGCTATTGGGATGGGTTACCGGATTGGAAGCGGGAAATCATTTATCAGCTTCCCAATTTTGATAAAGAAATCTTTGAAGCTTGCACCGGTATCAAAATTTAAGAAAGGAAGGTATTTCAAACAATGAAAAATCCTAAATTCAGAGAAACCCACAAAGAGCGGGAGCAAACCACCAACTATGCCCCGGACAAGCACAAGAAGTTCTGTGAACGGTGCTTTCTTCATAACGGTGGGTGCATTAACACCAAATCCAAGAAGATTGACCCGAACTGCAATCTGTAAAGGGGGTGTGAAAAATGAGTAGTGCAGTTAATCACCGGAAGCGCAGCCACAGAAGCAACGCTAAACACCTTTCCGCTGTCGGAAGCATGAGCAGAACCCGCTATATCATTCAGGCACGGAAAACCGCCGCTAAACAGGGGTTCAGCGTGAAGCGGTTCTTCCAGAAGATTATTCCCCAAATGGTGAAAAAGGCCGCTGTTGATGCCGTTAAACATGATTGAACTGTATGAACACCAAAAGCGGGGTTTAGCTGAAACAGCAGATAAAAACCGGGTTGCTTACTACTATGACATGGGGCTTGGTAAAACCTTTGTCGGTTCTGAAAAAGCTGTTTCTTTCCCGGAAAAGATTCTTGTGATCTGTCAGCACAGTAAAATTCAAGATTGGATTGAACACTTCCAGCAGTATTACCCCTTAACCGTGTTTGATCTTACGGAAAAGAAGCAGCTTACAGAATACCTTGTGTGCATTGGTAAGTGTGTTGGTGTTATCAACTATGATTTGGTATTCAGGCGGTCAGATATAGCCCATATAAGCAACTTTACTTTGATGCTGGATGAATCTTCACTAATCCAAAACGAAAACGCTAAACGCTCTAAATTCATTTTGGGGCTGAATCCTAAAAATGTAATTCTTCTTTCGGGAACGCCTACTTCCGGTAAATATGAACGCTTGTGGTCACAGTTGAACCTATTGGGGTGGGGCATTTCTAAGAAGCTGTATTACAAGCAGTATGTTGTTCAGGAATGGATTGAAGATGGTGATTCCGGTTTTAGGATTCCGGTTGTGGTTGGTTATAAGAATGTTGACCGGCTAAAAGAAAAGCTTGCTTCCTATGGGGCTGTATTCATGAAAACGGAAGAAGCCTTTGATTTACCGGAACAGGTTGATATTCCAATTAAGGTTTCTGCTTCCAGTGATTACCGGCGCTTTATGCGGAAAGACCTTGTAACCGTGAACAAGCTGGATTCCAGCGTTACCGGCTGGAAAACCGGTGTTGAAGCTGAATTGATTGGTGATACAAGCCTTACCAAGCGCCTATATGCCCGGATGCTATGTGGGATGTATTCAGTGAACAAGCTGCAAGCCTTTGAAGATTTGATTCAGGGAACTAATGAACGGTTGATTGTGTTCTACAACTTCAAGGAAGAATTTCAACTTCTGCTTCAAATAGCCCTGAAATATGGAAAACCGGTTTCCTTTGTCAATGGTGATCGGAAAGACCTTCAAAGCTATGAACAGTGTGATGATTCCATTACCTTCATACAGTATCAAGCCGGGGCTATGGGCTTGAATCTTCAAAAAGCAAATCAGGTTGTTTACTTCACCCTTCCAGAAAGACCGGATTTGTTTGAACAATCAAAAAAGCGGATTCACCGGATAGGCCAAGAAAAACGGTGTTTCTATTACTTCCTCTTGTGTGAAAACAGTGTTGAACTTGATATTCTGGAAAATCTCAAAATGAGAAAAGAATACACGGATGCACTTTTTCAGAAATACGATGAAGAACAAAGAAAGGATGATAACCATGGATAATGAAAACAGCATTTTCAGGGAAATTGACCTGAAAGACTATCAAAGAACGTGGGATGAAGTCTATGAAGAACAGGAAGCCCCGCTTGAACCGGTTGCCGTAAATCACCGGAAGCCGGGGAAGAACCGGAAAGCTAAGACCGCTGCAACGGTTACCAAAGCGGTTCTAATCGGGTTCTGTATGGGTTTCCTTCCCTATGTTCTGCTTAATCAGGACACTAACCCCCGCCTTTGGGCTGTTCCCCTTACCCCGGTTGTACTGTATCTGATTTACAGCTTGATTACCGATTTGAAAGGATGGTTGAACCGTGATGAAGATTTGTAATGATGCTGTTCAATACGGTTCTGATTGCGGGAAAACAATCTGTTGCTTAGATTGCCCGGATAAAGGGAACTGTAAAAACCCTTGTGATGTTCAATATGAAGATTGCGGCGCTCTTGTCACAGAAAAAAACAGCTTGATTGTTTTCCAGAACACAAACCTTGCCGCTATTCGGAAAATTACCAAGATTCTTGTTTTGAAGAAGAAGCTGGATGAACAGGAAGCGGAACTTAGAACCGGCTTGGTGGAAGGTATGCAGAAATACGGTATCAAGAGTTTTGAAACCGATGATCTGAAAATCACCTTCAAGGATGCTTACCAAAAATCCGGGATTGATTCTAAGAAGCTGAAAGCGGATTACCCCGATGTTTACCAAGCTGTTTATAAACCTTCCAATGTGAAAGCTTCCGTTACCGTTTCCCTGAAAGATAAGTAACCTATGGCAGCGGAAAAACAGTTTGAAAACCGGGTGAAACGATGGTTGCAGCAGCAAGGGATTTATCCGCTTGGTTATCCCGCCGATAAGATGGATATACCGCCCATTGGTTACTATGAAAAGCGGTGGGGTGGGGGAATGAGCAAGGCCGGGTTACCGGATATGCACATAGTAGCAAACGGAATTTCCCTTGATGTTGAACTGAAAGCCCCCAATGGTAAAGCTTCCGATTTGCAGAAGCACAATATCAGGCAAATCAATCAAGCCGGTTCGGTTGCGGTGCTTTTGTTCCCGGATGGGTTTGAACAGTTCAAGGAAATCATGAAAGGGGTGATAAATTGCAGTTCAGTCATTCCGCTATTGAGTGCTTTGAAAACTGCAAATTCAAGTACAAATTGCGATACCTTGACAAGCTGGAAGTGATAGATGATTTCCCGGCTGATAATGCGCTTGTGATCGGTACAGCACTTCACACAGGCATTGAAAAGAGTGTTGAAGCAGCTATTCAGGAATATTACCTTTCCTTCCCGATTATCACAGATGCACATATCACGGAAGCAATGAAGCTTGAAATGCAGATTCAAAAAGCAAGGGCGGTTGTTCCAGAAGGTGAATTTGAAGTTCCCATATTCACCAAGCACTTCAAAGGGTTCATTGATCTACTTTCCCCGGTGGGTGATAACTACTTTGATTTGTATGATTTCAAGTATTCAAACAACATTGAACACTATCAAAATTCAAGGCAGCTTCACCTATACAAGTATTACTTTGAACGGATGCACCCCCGGAAGCGCATTAGGAAAATGTTCTTCCTGTTTGTACCAAAGAACACTTACAAACAAAAAGCCGGTGAAACCCTTTCAGCTTACCGGGATAGGGTGCTAAGAGAATTAGCCCCGGAACAACCTAAAATCATGGAAATTCCCTTTGATTATGGGAAGGTAATTGAACACCTTGAACTTGTTTCAGATGTTCAAGCGGAAACAGAATTTGAACCTAATTACACTTGGTTGTGTAGGTTCTGTGAATTTAATGAATACTGTCAGAAAGGAAGTAATTACATGATCTTACCGAGTGCAGAAAGAAGAAACATCACCGAAACCAAAAAAAGAAAGATTTGGATTTACGGTGCTGCTTTCAGCGGCAAAACAACTTTCTTGGATGCCGCCCCTAACCCGCTGAACCTGAACACGGATGGAAACATTCAGTTTGTGACCATGCCTTATATCCCTATCAAGGATGAAGTGAAGGTTGAAGGCCGGGTTACCAAACGTAAGTTTGCGTGGGAAGTTTTCAAGGAAACTATCACGGAACTTGAAAAGGGTGGTAATGAGTTCAAAACCATTATCGTTGACCTTCTGGAAGATACCCGTGAAATGTGCCGGGTTTACAAGTATGACGAAATGAAGATTCAGCATGAATCTGATTCCGGGTATGGTAAAGGATGGGACATTATCAAAACGGAATACCTTTCCACCATTCGCCGCTTGTTCAATCTGGATTATGAAAACATCGTTGTGGTTTCCCATGAAGATGTTTCCAAGGACATTACCAAGAAAAACGGTCAGAATATCACCCGCATTGCCCCCAATATTCAGGATGCCATAGCTAACAAGGTTGCTGGGATGGTTGATATTGTTGCCCGTGTTGTGGTTGAAGATGATGGAAGCAGAACCCTTAACTTCAAGAGTAATGAAGTTGTGTTTGGGGGTGGACGCTTGAAGGGTATCAAGGAAACCACAATTCCCCTTTCGTGGGATGCCTTGATGAAGGTTTATGAAGATGCTAATGCCGCTGTTGCTTCCGGTGAAGCTGATGCCCCCGCCCCGGCAGCGCCGAAAACCGGCAGAAGCAGAAAGAAGGATAACCCCGATATTAACCGGGTGACCGGTGCAACCCCGGCAGAAATGAAAGCGGAAGAAGCACTTGAACAGGGTGAAACCCATGATGAACCGGTTGTCCCGCCCCCGGAAGAACCCTATACCGGTGAGGATGAAACCCCCTTTACCCCGGATGAACCCGCCCCGGTGGAACAGGTTGATGTGAACCCCGCCGCCCCGGAAGCACCGGCAGAACCCGCCCCTGAAAGTGTTCCCGGCAGAAGGACACGGAGAAGCAGAAAAGCGGAATGAAAATCTTCCTTGCTTGTGCAGCTTTGTTACTGCTTTTCGGAATGATCGGTGATAAGAACGCCGAAAACCGCCGCAACTTCACACTTGGTTTCATTGTTTGTGTTGCCGGTGTGATCTTACTTGAAATCTATAAATAAAACAAAAGAAAGGTTAGGTATTAAAAAATGGCTGATATGTTTGATAAGTGGGATTCCGAGATTGACACGGAAGGTTTGCAGAAGGATGTTGAAGAAGCTGCTAAGAATGGCGGCAACTTCAAGGAAGTTCCCGATGGTATCTATGAAGTTTCCGTTGAGAAGATGGAACTTGTAGCTTCCAAGAAGGGTGATCCCATGGTTTCTATCTGGTTCAAGATTCTTGCCGGTGATTTCAAAAATTCCCGCATTTTCTACAATCAGGTTGTTCAGAACGGAACGGGAATCCACTTCAACAATGAGCTGTTGCGGTCTATGGGGCTGGATTGCATTTCCAGCATTGAAAGCCGGGGCGGTAAGCTGTTCCAGACCTATAAGCAGTATGCAAATCTGCTTATGGATGCAGCGGAAGAAATTGATTCCGCTAACCTTACCTTCCAGCTTAACTATGGCACGGGGAACAAGGGTTTCCACACCTATTCCATTGAAGATGTGTTTGAAAATTAAGGTTCAAAAATAAGGAATATTCCCCCGGTGATCTAACGCCGGGGAAACTTCCAGAAAGAAGGTGATTCCAATTCTGTTCTATGATTTTGAAGTGTTCAAATATGATTGGCTGGTTGTCATTATGGATATGACCGAAAAGAAAGAAACGGTCATTGTAAATGATGTGGATGCCCTTGAAGCCTTTTACCAAAGCAAGATAAATGACATTTGGGCGGGTTTCAATTCCCGGAACTATGACCAATGGATTTTGAAAGGGATTCTTTGTGGGTTTGACCCTAAGAAAATCAATGATTACATCATTGTGAAAGAACAACCCGGATGGAAATACAGCAGCTTGTTTAGGGGTATGCAGCTTTACAACTATGATGTAATGGCAAACATTGACCGGGGCTTAAAAGTCTTTGAGGGTTTCATGGGGAATAACATCAAAGAAACAAGTGTTCCCTTTGACATTGATCGTAAGTTGACCCCGGAAGAAATAGAACAGACCGTTTTTTATTGCCGTCATGATGTGCAGCAGACCATTGAAGTTTTCCTAAAGCGGAAGGATGATTTTACCGCCCACATGGGTTTAGTGAAGCTTGCTTGTGAAGGGCGGGAATTGGACTTGAACCTTTTGGGTAAGACTAAAGCCCAGCTTGCCGCCGTGATCTTGGAAGCAACACAGAAACCACATAAGGATGAATTTGACATTGACTTTCCCGATACCTTACAGGTGAAGAAATACACCCATGTTTTAGATTGGTACAAAGACCCGGAACACCATAAGTATTCTTACACAGTTGAAGGAAAGAAAACCCCTGAGAAGATGCAGCTTCAAACAATCATAGCCGGTTGCCCCCATGTTTTTGCATGGGGCGGGGTGCATGGGGCGCTTGAAAAGTATCATGGTAAGGGTTTCTTCCTTATGGCAGATGTAGCTTCCCTATATCCTTCCTTGATGATTCGTTACAATCTTCATTCCCGGAACATGAAAGACCCTAAGAAGTATGAAGAAATCTATCATACCCGGCTTAAATACAAGGCCGAAAAGAACCCGCTGCAAGCGCCTTTGAAGTTGGTGCTAAATTCTACTTATGGAGTTATGAAAGACCCAAATAACGGGTTATATGACCCAAGGCAAGCAAACAGGGTGTGTATTTACGGTCAGTTGTTAATTCTGGATTTGATAGAACATCTTGAAGTGATTCCCGGCTTGCAGCTTATACAGTCAAACACCGATGGTATCTTGATTAAGATGGAAAAATCAGATGATTTTTACCGGGTGGATGATATTTGTGCTGAATGGGAAGAAAGAACCGGCTTGAATCTGGAATTTGATGAATATTCAGAAGTGTTTCAGAAGGATGTAAACAATTATGTGATTGTTCCCCATGGTGATTTGTTTGATGAAAAGGGAAAATCCCGGTGGAAGTCAAAAGGCGCTTATGTGAAGAAGCTGAACCCGCTGGATTATGATTTACCCATTATCAATCAAGCCTTGGTTGATTACATGATTAAGAAAATTCCGGTGGAACGGACTATAGCCGGTTGTGATGATCTGAAAGAGTTCCAGCTTGTTACTAAGATTTCCGGGAAGTATGAAACTATCCTGTATGGCGGGAAACCGCTGAATGAAAAGTGTATTAGAATTTTCGCTTCCAAAGATGAAACAGATGGTGGGGTTTTTAAGGTTCATGCTGCAACCCACAAATCCGCAAAAATCCAGAATAGCCCGGAACACTGTTTTATCTGGAATGAAGAAGTGAATGGTGTAAAATGCCCTTCCAAGCTGGATAAGCAATGGTATGTTGATCTTGCCCGGAAGCGGTTGAAAGATTTTGGGGTGATCTGATGGAAACAGAAACCATTATTACTATCAAATGGGATAGTGGTTATATGTCATTCATTGCGGAAAAGTTCTTTCCGATTACCGCCGAAAAAATGACCAAGCTTTATAAAAAGTGCATTCGGTATGATATGAATGATGAAGAAGTTGTTCAACAGATTCTTGAATCATTAAACCGGCTGGAAGCCCATTACAAGGAACAGCTTCAAAAGGATATGGATTACCGGAACAAGAAAGCGGAAGATTTAGCCCTTGCGGTTGGACGGGAAAAGAAAAAGCTTTGCCGGGAACACCTGAAAGCAACTAATGAAACCGTAAAGGCTACAAATCAAACCTTGAAACAGGTTCAAAAGAATATTGAACTTTTAACTTTGCTTTCCACAGCTAAGAAGTAGGTGAAAAGAATGGGTTGGACTGGAAACAATACAGCTTTCAGAACTTACATAAAGGGAAAAGATAAAGCTTCCGCAGAAGCACACAAAGGGAAAGACCATGTAAGAACCTTTGAAGATGCTTCCCAATTCACTTCTTTTGGTGCTGCCCTGAATGATGGGTTTGTTGATATTTCCTTTGACACGGAAGAACTTTCAAATATGTTTCTTGATATGGCTGATAAGTATGAATGGAACTGTTTGATTTTGGAGAATATCGAAAACCACCACATTCACAGCATTTGGAAGGACACTAAGCACCGGATTTCTAAGGATGGGAAGGATAAAAAGCTTGCTGTTGGCTTGATTGCCGATATTCACAGCGGTTCAACCTATATTCCCTTACGGGTGAACGGTGTTGACAGATTCCCCCCTTATTTTGACCCGGAAAGCACCTTTGATGAAGTTCCCAATGAATTACTTCCTGTTTCAACTACTATTGACCTGTTAGGCATGGAAGAAGGGGATGGAAGGAATGACACCCTTTACCGCTATATTCTAATTCTTCAAAATCAGCTTTACCTTGAAGATGAAGCTATCAGGGCGGTTATCAGAAACATCAATGAATTTATCTTGAAAGAACCCCTTTCAGAAGAAGAACTTAGTGTGATCTTACGGGATGAAAGCTTTCAGAAACCTTCTTTCTTCAAAGCAAACACTTTCCTTTTTGATAAGTTCGCTGCCTATATCGTGAACATTGCCCATGTTGTTATGATTAACAATCAGCTTCATGTTTATAAGGATGGGGCTTATGTGACCGGCTATAAGCAGATTGAAAAAATCATGATTAAGAGTATTCCCAATTTGAAAAAGACACAGCGCCGGGAAGTTATTGACTATATGGAACTGATAGCGGAAACCTTGAAACCGTCTGATGCAAGATACATAGCCTTTCGGAATGGGGTTTATAACGTGATCGAAAAACGCTTGATTCCCTTTACCCCTAATTTGGTTATCACCAATAAGATAGATTGGGACTATAACCCAAACGCCTATTCTGAATTGGCTGATACCGTGCTTAACCGGCTGGCCTGTAATGATCGGGAAATAAGGTTGCTGCTTGAAGAATGTATTGGTTATTGCTTCTATCGGAGAAATGAACGGGGCAAAGCTTTCATCTTGACCGGCACAAGGGCAAACGGCAAATCAACCTTCTTGGACTGTATCAAAACCATTCTTGGAGCTGATAACATTTCCGCTTTGGAACTGAAAGAACTTGGTGACCGGTTTTCTTCCGCTATGATGTTTGGGAAGCTGGCAAATCTTTCAGATGATATAGCAGATGATTTCCTTCAAGGAAGTCAAATCAGCACCTTTAAGAAGGTTGTGACCGGCAACCGGATTAAAGCAGAACGGAAAGGACAAGACCCCTTTGAATTTGAACCCTATGTGAAAATCATAGCTTCTGCAAACGATATTCCCAGAACAAAAGACAGAACCGGGGCGGTTCTTAGGCGCTTGGTGATTATCCCATTCAATGCTTCCTTTGAACCTACCTTACCGGATGGAAGCCCTAACCCCAATTATGACCCTGAAATTAAATACCGCCTGTTTGAACAGGAAAGCATTGAATACTTCATTAGAGTTGGTATTGAAGGGTTGCAGCGGGTTCTTACCACAGACAGATTCACAGAACCGGAAGTTGTGAAGGAAGCCTTGAAGGGATATGAAGAAGATAATAACCCCATTATTGGATTCTTGGAGCAGACGGAAATTGATGAAATCGAAAATGAACCCACACCCAATGTGTACAAGCTTTATCAGGTATTTTGTGCTGAAAACGGTATGAACCCAATGGGCGCTAAAGAGTTTACCAAACAGGTTTGTAAACGGTTGAACATGGATGTTAAAGATGCACGGGTGAACGGAAGGAAAACCCGGATTTACGTTAGAAAGGATTGATTACCATGATGGTTGAAACACGGATAAACCATTTCAGAAGGTTTCTTGAACCGGCTATGTTACCGGACAGCATTGAACGGATTGAACAGGGGTTGAAAGACTTGGATTTTTTCAATAAACCCGCTTCCATTTCTCACCATGGACAGAATAGCGGTGATCTATTTGAACATTCCCTTGATGTTGCCCGGAACTTGGTTGACCTTACCAAGCGCCTTGAATTGAAGTGGGATAGGCCAAGCAGCCCTTACATAGTTGGTTTGCTTCATGATCTTTGCAAGTGTGATAATTATATTCACCCGCCCAAAGACGCAGACCCGGAACATTGGGAATACAACAATGCAACCATTCTTACAGGGCATGGGGAAAAATCGGTAATTATGGCCTTGAAGATTCTTCCCCTTACGGATGAAGAAATAGCTTGTATCAGGTGGCACATGGGCGCTTTTGATAGTAAAGAGAACTGGAACAATTACGGTCATTCTATCACGGTTTACCCCAATGTTCTTTACACCCATACCGCTGATATGATTGCCGCCCGGATTCATGGTATTTAGCTATGGTAAGGTTTCTAATTGGGTTGGTTTGCGGTAATGCTATGGGGTTAATCCTTACTTCCTTTTTGGTTGCCGCCCACAATGCCGATATACATTGTGATGAAATCAAAGTTGAAGGTGAAAAGATTGGAGAATCAGAACCCAAAGAAGAACAGTGAAGGTTATGCAGACCCTACAGCTTTTAACGGGTTGAAGGGAATTATCAAGGAAGAATCTGAAAGCGAAAAGCGAAACCGGGAATTGATTCACACCTTTAGGAAGATTGCTTACCTTGCCGGTTTTGAAATCGTTGGAAGAATCACCTTGAAAGACAAATCTAATGGAAAGGTTTACAAATGATGGGAGATACACACACTGTTGAAATTCATTTTACAAATGGGGATAAGCTGGAAATTCCCGATGCTTCAAATTGGTGGTATGAGAAAACAGCAGAAGGGAATTTTGCTTTTGTAGTCAAGCGGAATAATCATGTTGATTACTTCCCCGCCGAAAACGTGAACGCTATTGGAAAGGCCGGTGATTTTCGTGTTAAAAGTTGAAAATGTTCAAGTGTGGGGTTTTGAACACGCTATTAGAGGGATGCGGAATCCCTTTGATTCTTGGAGCAAGTCAGATTCCGGGAATTGCGGTGTAACTGATTGCTATAACTGTGATGGTCATTGGAGCGGGAAACCGTGCTTTGTGATCGGGAAGAATGATCTTCTGTTGATGCGGAAGCTTTACGCCGGTGGAAGTGAACACCGGAAGTTCCTTAGACAGATTATGATTAGCATGGACATAACCGCCCCCTTCTATTGGTGGAAAGAATTTGACACCTATAAAGTTGGTACGGTTGCTAATTCCTGTTCCACCATGCACAAGATAGCTTCCAGAGAACTAACCCTTGATGATTTCAGCACGGAACACCTTACCGGAACTTCCCTTTCCCGGTTGACAGAACTGATTGCAACCATGAATGATTACCGGAATATGTACCTGAAATCACAGGACAAGCTTTATTGGTGGCAGCTTATTCAGTTGCTTCCCACAAGCTACAATCAGAAACGGACGGTAACCATGAACTATGAAAACGCCGTGACCATTATTAAGCAGCGGAACGGTCATAAGCTGGATGAATGGCACACATTGATTCAGGAATTGGTTAAGCTTCCTAATCTGGCGGCAATTATCGGTAAATAACCCCTGTTTTTGTTCCGCTATTCCGCTTAATGTTCCGTTAAAGTTGTTAATGCGGAACAGCGGAAACCCCTTGAATTTACAATGTTTTTTTGTGGTTTGTTCCGCTGTTCCGCTGAAAGGTCAATATTCTTATAAGGACTTTAGTATATTAAAGCAGATAAAAATATATAATATATAGAATATAGGCGATTTTTGCGGAACAACGGAACAGGAAAGCCGAAAAGCCTTGATATTACAGGGGTTTTAGCGTGTTCCTTTGAAAAAACAAGCGGAACACAACGGAACATAACGGAACGGGAACGATTTTCAAAGAATTAGAAAGGGTGATCTTACTTTGACCTTTGTTGAAGCAAAGAAATATTTAAGGCAACCGGGAGTTCTGAACAGGACGATAGAAAACAAGCTGCAACAGCTTTATGAATTGAAGCAGCAGCGGCTTTGTATTCCCGGAACGGATTACAGCAAGGATAAGGTTCAATCTTCCCTTACCGGTGATACTCTTGAAAAGTTAATTTCAAAAATTGTTGATCTTGATAGGGAAATTGATAAGCTGATTGATTCCTATGTTGATGTGAAATGGGATGTTGTCAGGAAGATTGAGAAGTTGCCGAAAAAGCAGCGGGAAGTTCTTCTTCTGAAATTCGTTGAAGGTCATAGCATTTCAGAAATGGCTTTTGAACTGAATCTTTCAACAAACAGGATAAAGCAGCTTACTAATGATGGAATTTTGAACTTTTCAAAGATGTATTGACTTTTCTTACCATGTGTGGTACAGTTTATGCCAAGATGAAAAACTATACATAGACACCGGAAACCCGCCTATCATGCTCAGTAGGCGGGTTTGTCTTATCCCCGGAAGGTTTTCCATAGCCGGTTGAGTGCCGACAACCGGTGAACCTCCTTCCTTCCTTCCGGGGATTTTTATTTTTGATCTGGAAAGGTGATGATTGCCGTGAATCGGAAACAAAGGAAATTTGCAGATGAATACTTGATTGATTGCAATGCAACACAAGCGGCAATCAGGGCGGGTTATTCACCTAAGACCGCTAAACAGGTTGGTCAAAGGCTGTTGACAAATGTTGACCTTTCAACCTACATTGAACAACAGCTTGAACAAATCCACAATGCTAAAACCGCCGATGCTCAGGAAGTGCTTGAATACCTTACTTCCGTGATGCGTGGGGAACACACTGAACAGGCGCTTAGATTGGTTGGTGAAGGGGTACAGGAAATTGATACTTTGGAAGTATCAGCCAAAGACCGCATTAAAGCCGCTGAACTGATTGGGAAGCGCTATGGGCTGTTCAAGGATGGAATCAGTGTTACCGGTTCTGTTCCCGTGGTCATTGCGGATGATCTGCAACCGGACTAATAACGGGTTAATAACAGGTTAGGCCGATAAAGCCGGTATAGCTTGAATCTGTTTCTATGTGACGATGAAAACACAAAATAGAATATCCTTAAAGGCGGTAGTTGGTAAAGGCTACTATGATTTTTGGCACTTCAAAGGTCGGTACAGGGTTGTCAAGGGAAGCCGTGCTTCCAAGAAATCTAAAACCGCTGCTTTGTGGTACATAGTGAACTTGATGAAATACCAGGAAGCTAATCTTCTGGTAATCCGCAAGACCTATAGAACCCTGAAAGATTCCTGTTACACGGAATTGAAGTGGGCGGTTCACCGGCTACAGGTTGATGAACATTGGGATTTCAAGGAAAACCCGCTTGAAGCAACCTATAAACCAACAGGGCAGAAAATTTACTTTCGGGGCTTGGATGACCCGTTAAAGGTTACTTCCGTGACCGTTGATGTTGGTTACCTTTGCTGGATGTGGATTGAAGAAGCCTATGAAATCACCAAAGAAGAAGATTTTGATACCCTTGATGAATCTATCCGTGGTGAAGTTCCCCCGCAACTGTTCAAGCAAATCACTTTCACCTTCAACCCGTGGAATGAAAGACACTGGATGAAACACCGGTTCTTTGATGATCTCACCGGATATGATGCGGATGGGAAGCCGATATACAAGGCACGGCAAAACCCGCTTTCAGATGATGGTGATATTCTTGCCCTAACAACCAATTACCTTTGTAATGAATGGCTTGATGAAGCTGATATAAAGGTTTTCGACAAAATGAAGAAGAACAACCCCCGCCGTTATGCTGTTGCCGGTTTAGGCGGGTGGGGTGTGGTTGATGGGCTGGTTTACGAAAATTGGGTTGAACAATCCTTTGAACTGATAACAAAAAAAGACTTCTTACACTTGGATGAAGCCCAGCAGAAAGCAAAGAACTATGTGTTCCGGGAAAACCTTCAACCGGCTTTCGGCTTGGACTTTGGTTATACAAATGACCCTTCCGCTTTGTTTGCCGGGTTCGTTGATCTGCAAAACCAAATAATCTATGTTTGGGATGAATTGTATGAACAGGGATTGTCAAACAAGCGGATTTATGAACGGGTTACAGGGATGGGTTATGGAAAGGAAGCAATCACCGGCGATTCAGCAGAACCGAAAAGCATTGATGAATTGCGGGGCTTTGGCCTAAGAATAACCGGGGCTAAGAAGGGTAAGGATTCCGTAAACAACGGTATTCAATGGATTCAGGATTTCAAGATTGTTGTTCATCCCCGGTGTGTAAACTTCCTTACCGAAATTTCAAACTATCAATGGCAAAAGGATAAGTTCGGGAACAAGCTTAACATTCCCATTGATGACTTCAATCACCTTATGGACGCTATGCGCTATGGCCTTGAAAAGAATATTCTTGGTGGGCGCTGGATGTTCTGATAATAACACGGTAATAGCACGTTAATAACAAACAGCACGAAAACACCCTATATTTCAAGGGTGTGTTTCTATTTAGCAATATTGAACCTTGTTGACACATTTCCAGATACAAGCCATGTGGGAACGTATCTGATTACGATACAAATATAGCAGATTAGGAAAAGGTTGTCAACACTTTTCTGAAAAAATTTGTTCAGAAGTATCTAATTTATTTGCACAACCATAAAAGATATGTTAAAATCAAGATACAACCAAGAAAGGGGGTTAGCCTTATGACCATGGGTGAATACATTAAAGTGCTTAGAATCCAGCGGGGATTATCACAAGATGAATTAGGGAAGCTTTGTGGGGTAAACCGTGCTGCTGTGAACAAATGGGAATTAGGCACGGTTGAAAACATCAAGCGTTCTACCATCAAGCGCCTGTCTGAAATCTTTGGGGTTTCTCCATGTGAACTAATGTGTTTTGATGAACCCACGGAACAGGAATTGAAGGTTCAGAAAGAAGTTGCTGCTTGTGAACTGTTCCAAGAATGTTTTGGGCGGGAAGCTCTTGAAGCTGCTTCTTTATTCATGAAGCTTGACAAGGAAGATAGATCAGCGGTAACCGCTGTGATTCAACGGTTGTTATCTTCCGGGAAATATTAAGGAAAGGTGAAAGGTATGGGATTGTTCAATAAAAAGAAATCAGTCAAAGAAGAATCGGGTGAAAAACTGATTGACGGGGAATTACCTTGGGGATGGATTACTAAGAATGAAGCTTTTACTAAACCAATCATGGAAGCCCAAAAGAAATATATAACCGTTTGGGTCAATGCTCCACTTGGAAGCCCCGAAAAGAAAAAGGCTTTATCAGCTTATCTTGATTTCTTGCAAAACACTAAGATCAAGTGTGAAACTAAAGGGGAATGTTATTCAAAATGGTTTTCAGATATTATTGTTGACCAAAAGCAGATTACAAAGCTACAACGGGAACTTTCTTCTTTATGAATATTCCGCTGTTCCGCTTCCGTTCCTCTGCTTGTTCCGCTGAAAATCCAGCAAAATCAAGAGTTGTTCCGCTATTCCTCTAAACTTGCAACATTCTTTATAGTAAGTTGCAAGTAAGTTATAAGTAAGTTGCAAATAAGCGGGATAATAAAAAGAAAAATATATAGTATAGGGAAAATAACCGGAACAAACGGAACAAGCGGAACAAAAAATTGCCCGGTCAAGTGCTGCAACACTCAACCGGGCGGGATGAATAACCAAAGAAACCAAGGATGAAATGATTTCTATGGGCTATGCAATCTTCATTATAATCATTTCATCCCCAAATGTCAAACGAAAGGGAATGAATTATGAAAAATCCTAATGGGTATGGTACAGTTGTTAAGCTGTCTGGAAATAGAAGAAGGCCATGGGCGGTTAGAAAGTGTAGCGGCCTGAATGAAAAAGGTTACCCCATCTTAATCAGCATCGGTTATACAGAAACCAAGGAAGCCGGGTTAATCATGCTTGCGGAATACAACAAATCCCCATGGGATATAGACGCTGCAAAGATCACCCTAAAGGAACTGTATGAACTTTGGCTTGAAAAAAGGGCGGTAAAGCTTGGCAAGTCAAACCTTCAATCCTTGAAATCAGCCTATAAGCACTGTACCAAGTATGAACATTACCGGTATAACCAAATCAAATCCTATCATATGCAAGATTGCATTGACGGTTGCGGTCACGGGTACAGCACACAAGGGGCAATCAAAAACCTTTGGGGGCATCTTGACCGTTTCGCTTCCGAACTTGATATAATCAACAAACAGTGTTCCGACCTTCTGACTTCTGAACCCATCCCGGAAACCACCAAGGGCATCTTCACGGATGAAGAAGTAAAACGGGTTTGGGACAACCAGCAACTTCCCTTTGCTGATTCCGTTGCTTTCTTCCTTTACACCGGCTTTAGGATTTCGGAAGTTCTTGAAATTAAGATTTCAAATATTGACCAGAAGGAAAAGACAATCAAAGGGGGAACTAAAACGGCGGCGGGAAAGAACCGGATTGTTCCCATTCATTCAAAAATTCAAGGGATAGTTGAACAGCGGATTGAACAATCTAAATCCGGTTACCTGTTTGAATACCAAGGGAAGAAATTAAGCGTTAGTCAATACCGGGAAATTTGGAACACCCTTATGCAACAGCTTGAAATGGAACACACCCCGCATGAAACCCGGCATACCTTTAGATCAAGGCTTGATTCAGCCGGGGCAAACAAGGTATGTATTGATAGGCTTATGGGTCACAAATCCAAGGAAACCGGCGAAAGGGTTTATACCCACAAAAATATAGATGAACTGCGAAAGAATATTGAACTAATAACCAACTAATAACAAAAAAGCGGGAAATGCCCTAAAATCAAGCATTTCCCGCTTCTTCTGTTTCTGTTATACCACATTTCAGGATGGACTTCTTCTCTTTTTTCTCGTTTCTTTATATATTCTGGATTATTTCTTGTGGAAAAAGTGCGATGTTTCAAAAATACGAAAACTCAAAGTATCCAGGGAGGAGAGCGCATGAATTTTTTCGCTTGGAAGATAATACCGGAAGGTCAAATTATACTTGATTTTTCACAGTGTAAAAATGCAGATGATATTCATGAGGTGATCAAAAAGGGTTTTGGATTTCCGGAGTGTTATGGAGAAAACTGGGATGCTCTCTGGGATTTCCTGGATGATTTTGCTATCAGTGAGAAGAAAAATCGAAATGTTCAAGTCATAGGAATAAAAAAAATGCCAAAAGAGTTGAACGAGTACCTGCAAGAGGCGATTGATATTTTCATGGAATTGGAGCAAAAGTATCCCATTATTCATTTTGCGATTGAGATAACTATTGCTGATCGGCTGCCCGAAAACCCTTGATATTACTGATTTTTTTGAAAAATGCTGTAAGAACACTCGCACCAGAAAAAACCTGTTGACGAACGTCAGCAGGTTTTTTCTGTATTCTTCATTCTTCCGTTTTCAGTCTTCAGTATTCATTCAAGAGGAAAACAGTCTGGCAGCTCTTGTCCGCTGCGACGCAGCCCGCACAAGGCGCGGAAAACCTTTGCCGCTCTCTTGACGCGGGGCGAAAAACAGGATAGAATACAGTAACATAGAATGTCAGATTGTTCATTCGAGGAGGGCTTGCTTTGTCACGCAGAAGACGCGGCCAATCGCCGCTGAGATTCATATACCGTTTCCTGGTCACCTGGCTGATTCTCTCCGCCTTCTTCCCGCTCTATCGGCTCTGGGGCTTGCTCGCCGTAGGCGGGATCGCCGGGGCAGTCGCCTACTTCATCGGCAAGGCCGCCGGGAAGAAGAACGCCGCTTCCGAGACGCGCGCGCAGCCAGCCGCCGCGGTGTCCGAGGAGACCGCGCGCCGCACCTCCGACACGCAGAGGGTCAGCGAGCCGCCGCGCAGCACCAGTCAGCGCACGCAGCCGCAGAAGAAGAGCTACGGCCCGGAGATCGACCCCATCATCGAGGAGGGCAACAAAGCGCTGGCCGAGATGGGGCGGCTGTATCAGTCCATCCAGGACGTCGAGGTGCGCAAGAAGATCAACGAGATCATGCGCATCACCGACAAGATCGTGCAGGACGCGATCGAGGATCCCGCCGACATCCCCCAGATCAAAAAGTTCATGAACTACTACCTCCCCACCACGATCAAGCTCCTCAACTCCTATGACCGCATGAGCAGCATCGGCGTGGAGGGAGAGAATCTGGACAAGAGCATGAAGAGCATTAACGACATGCTCGACGCCGCCATCGTCGCGTACAAGAAGCGGCTCGATTCGCTCTTTGCCAATCAGGCGCTGGATATCGAGACCGATATCGACGTGATGAACCAGATGCTCGCCCGCGAGGGGCTGACCGACAACAAGGACTTCGCCGTTCAACAGGGACAGTAAATAACTAATAACGAATAATTAATAATTAATAATTATTGTGTCCGCTTTGCGGACGGATTCCAAATCGCCGCCGTCAGGCGGCACCACAATCATTCATTATTCACTTTTCATTTTTCATTTTAAGAAAGGACAGATTGCCATGAGTGAAGAGTATATCCCCGCTCTGACGCTTGACCCCACCCCCGCCGCGGCTGCGGTGCAGGAGGCTCCGGTCGAGGAGGAGAAGAAAGAGGAAGCCGTCGTCGAAAAGCCCGCTCTCGAGAGCCTCAGCCCCGCCGAGCAGGCCGCCGTGCGCAGCTTCGCGGAAAAGATCGACATTACCAACACCGAGCAGGTGATGAACTACGGCTCCGCCGCGCAGAAGAACATCTCCGAGTTCTCCGACGCCGCGCTCAACAGCGTGCGCACGAAGGATCTCGGCGAGGCCGGGAATATGCTCAGCGACCTCGTGGTACAGCTCCAGGGGCTGAGCTTCGACCAGGAGGAGAAGAAGGGGCTGCGCGGGCTCTTCAAGCGCAACACCCAGAATCTCGCCACGCTCAAGGCGCAGTTCGACAAGGCCGAGGTCAACGTGGACAAGATCGTCGAGGAGCTCGAAAAGCACGAGATCACGCTGCTCAAGGATATCAGCATGATGGACAAGATGTACGAGCGCAACTCCGAGTACCAGAAGGAGCTGACCATGTACATCCTCGCCGGTAAGATCAAGATTCAGGAGCTGCGCGAGGTCGAGCTGCCGAAGCTGGTCGCCAAGGCCGAGGAGACGAAGCTGCCCGAGGACGCGCAGGCCGCGAACGACTTTGCCAACCTCATCGGCCGCTTCGAGAAGAAGATCCACGATCTTGAGCTCACCCGCATGATCTCCGTGCAGATGGGGCCGCAGATCCGCATGGTGCAGAATAACGACAGCCTCATGAGTGAGAAGATCCGCTCCTCCATCGTGAACACCATCCCCCTGTGGAAGAATCAGATGGTCATGGCGCTCTCCCTCTACCACTCCGATCAGGCGATGAAAGCGCAAAACGAGGTCACGAACGTCACCAATCAGCTCCTGCAGCGCAACGCCGAGGCGCTGCATCAGGGCAGCGTCTCCATTGCGCGCGAGGCCGGGCGCGGCATCGTCGATCTCGAGACGCTGCAAAAGACCAATCGCGAGCTGATCGCGACGCTCCAGGAGGTGCGCCAGATCCAGGACGAAGGTCGTGCCAAGCGCGCCGCCGCCGAGGAGGAGCTGGGGCGGATCGAGGGCGAGCTGCGCTCGAATCTGCTGGCGATGAAAGGCTGAACCATGAAGGCACTCCTTACAAAACGCTCCTTTGTCGTGCTGCTGTGCGTGATCGTGCTCTTCGGCTCGCTGCTTGTGAACACCCGCGTAAAGCTCGGCCGCGAGGCGCAGCGTGTCTCCGAGATATACTACAGCGAGGACATCAGCGCCTATAACGAGGCCGCCTACGCCTTCCTGAGCCGCAACGGCAACGGCTATACGCGCCTGTGCGCCAGTCTCGCCGGAGTGAAGTATCCCACGCCGCTTGGCTGACACCACACAGAAAGAAGAGATTTCCCATGTCCATCGAAACCGGCCGCGCCTATTTCCGTGCCCTCGGCATGGAGGATCGGGTGCGGGAATTTACCGTCTCCTCCGCTACGGTCGAGCTCGCCGCGCAGGCGCTCGGCGTGGAGGGTGCGCGCATCGCCAAGACCCTCTCCTTCAAGACCGCCGACGGCTGTATGCTCATTCTCGCCGCCGGGGACGCGCGCATCGACAACCACAAATTCAAGGACAAGTTCCACATGAAGGCCAAGATGCTCACCGCCGAGGAGGTGCCGGAGCTTGTCGGCCATCCGGTCGGCGGCGTGTGTCCCTTCGGCTGCAAGGAGGGCATCCCCGTCTACCTCGACGAGAGCCTCAAGCGCGTCACGACGGTGTTCCCCGCCGTGGGCAGTCCCTCCAGCGCCATCGAGCTCGATCTGGACGAGCTGTTCCGTTACTCCAAGGCGCTCGAGTGGATCGACGTGTGCAAGCTGCCGGAATAAAACTTAACGCCTCAGCTCTTCGGCTGAGGCGTTATTCTTTATCTTTTTCTCGTGATCCTCTCCGTACTGCTGCCGCCGCCGGTAATCAGCGGGACGTGCTCGGTAATCAGGGAGGAGGTGTCCAGCCCGTACCAGCGGGTCTTCGAGCCCGCGAGACGGCGGATCAGGTACTTGGCGCGCAGGACGTACTCGTCGAAGGCGCTCAGCTCCGTCTTGGAGGAGACGGACTTGTGGATCACGCAGAACTTGAAGGTGCCGACCGTGCTCGGGCCGTAGATCGAATACTTCTTCTCCTGCGGCGGCAGCAGCCCCTCGCTTTGCAGTTCCTGCACGATCTGCCTGAGGTAGATGTTCACGCGCGGCGAGCGCTTGAAGCCGAGGTTCAGCCGGATGCGATAGATAAAGTCGGTGCCGTAGGTGTCGAGCTCGTAATAGAGCGCGTCCGGCTCGTTGAGGACGTGCACGCTCACGAACCAATAGGCCTGGGCGCGCTTGAGATCCTTGTCGAGGATCGAGTAGAGGATGTCGCGATCCATCTGCCCGTCCTGGGAATCGCCCTCGAGATAGACGAGGTTGTGCGCGAGCAGCGGTTCGCTCGTGTCGTCATGCAGCCCGCGCAGGTTCTCCACGAAGTCTGCGAAGGGCAGGCGCGTCGAATACTGGCGCTCGAGCTTGGTGCCGCGGTACCAGACGACCATGAGCGCGAGCAGCAGCAGCGTGAGGAGCACGGTGACATAGCCGCCGTGCATGAACTTGCCGAGGCTCGAGAGGAAGAAGATCGACTCCACCGCGCCGAAGAGCAGCAGCATCGGCAGCGCGAGGCCGCGCAGCTTGCGCACGCGGCTGAGATAGACGTACAGCAGCAGCGTCGTCATCAGCATTGTGACCGTGATGGCAAGCCCGTAGGCCGACTCCATGCGCGCGCCGGAGCGGAAGTAGAGCACCACTAGGCTGCACCCGATCCAGAGGATGCTGTTGACCGCGCCGATATAGAGCTGCCCCTTGGTCTCGGAGGGGTACTGAATCTCGAGATGCGGCAGGAGATCGAGCAAGATCGCCTCGGACACGAGCGTATAGGAGCCGGTGATCAGCGCCTGGGAGGCGATGACCGCCGCCGCCGCGCCGAGCAGCACCGCGAAGGGGCGCAGCGAGGGCGTGAGCATCAGGAAAAAGGGGTTGAGATCCTCGATCTGATAGAGCGCGGCGTTTGCCTGGTTGCGGATGATCCACGCGCCCTGGCCGAGGTAGTTGAGGATCAGGCAGCACTTGACGAGCGGCCAGCTCAGATAGATATTCTCCTTGCCGACGTGTCCCATATCCGAATACAGAGCCTCCGCACCGGTGGTGGCGAGAAAGACGCTGCCAAGGATCATAAAGCCCGCCTTGTTGTACTCGCTGAAGAGCACCTCGATGGCGTAGACGGGGTTGAACGCGCGCAGGACGCCGGGCAGCTCGAACACGCGCAGCAGCCCGGTGAGGCCGAGGAAGCTGAACCAGAGCAGCATCACGGGGCCGAAGGCCTTGCCGATCTTGCTGGTGCCGGAGTGCTGCACGGCGAAGAGCGCCGTGATGATGACGAGCGTGATGAGCACGACCTTCGTCTGTCCCGCGCCGAGGAAGCGATCCATCGCAGGGATGGAGCGCAGACCCTCGACCGCCGTCGTGACGGTGACGGCGGGGGTGAGCACGCCGTCGGCGAGCAGCGCCGCGCCGCCGAGCATGGCGGGGAAGATCAGCCATTTGCCGCAGTGCTTCACAAGCGCGTAGAGCGAGAAAATGCCGCCCTCGCCGTGGTTGTCGGCCTTCATGGCGATGACGACGTACTTGACCGTGGTCAGCAGCGTGACCGTCCAGATCACAAGCGAGAGCGAGCCGACGATGAAGCGCTCGTTCACCTGATGGATGCCTCCGTTGCCCTCGAGGATCGACTTCATGACGTACATGGGCGAGGTGCCGATGTCGCCGTAGACGATGCCGAGGGTCACAAGGAACATGGCGAAGCTGAGCTTTTTCTTTCTCTCCGGGGCGCTCATGCCATCCCCTCCCCTTTCAGCTTCTCGAGCAGCGCATGCAGCGCCGCCGCTCGATGGCTGACGCGGTTCTTCTCCTCCGGGGAGAGCTCCGCGGAGGTGCAGCCGCGCTCGGGCAGGAAGAACAGCGGATCGTAGCCGAAGCCGTTCTCGCCGTGCTTTTCGTGGGCGATGTAGCCGTAGAAATAGCCCTCGGCCTCGACGGTGCGCCCGTCCGGCCAGGCGAGCACAGCCGCGCAGGTGAAGTGCGCGCCGCGCTTGCAGTCGGGCACGTCCCGCAGCGCCTCCAGGAGCTTGCGGTTATTCGCCGCGTCGTCCCCGTGGACACCGGCGTAGCGCGCCGAATAGACCCCCGGCGCGCCGCCGAGCGCGTCCACGCACAGGCCGCTGTCGTCGGCGAGGGCGCAGCAGCCGGAGAGGGCGGCGATCTCCAGCGCCTTCTTGCGGGCGTTGCCGAGGAAGCTGTCCGCGTCCTCGACGGTCTCATGCTCGATGCCGGCCTCCCGCAGCGAGACGATCTCCTCAAAGCAGCCGCCCAGAATTTCCCTGATCTCGAGTAGCTTGTGGGCGTTGTTCGATGCGATAATCAGTTTCATACTATCTCTCCCGATATATTTCTGTGGTCAAATCAACAGTATAACCGATTTCCCCCGTTTTCGCAAGAACTTTGTCCCTTTTCGGGCAAAACAGCGCTCGCTCTTGCGTCACATGCACGTCTTTGCTATAATACACCCATCACAACAGGAGGCAAAACGGATGAGTGAGAGAGAAAAGATGCTGGCCGGGCAGTTATATGACCCGAGCGATGCTGAACTGCTGGCGCTGCGCGTCAGGGCGCACGTTCTGTGCAAGCGGTTCAATGACACGGAGGAGACGCAGGAGACAGCGCGCGCAACGATCCTGCGCGAGCTTCTGCCCGCGCTCGGTGAAAACAGCTTTTTTCAGGGGCCGCTGCAGTTTGACTACGGCTGCTTTACGCGCATCGGGGCCAATTCCTACGCAAACTTCAACTTCACCTGCCTTGACTGCGCACCTGTGACGATCGGGAAGAACGTCTTCATGGGGCCGAATGTCTCGCTGCTCACGCCGGTGCACCCGCTGTGCTGGCAGGAGCGCAATCTCTACCGCAAGCCGGACGGCACGCTGACCGACCGGGAGTACGCAAGGCCGATCACGATCGGCGATAACTGCTGGCTCGCCGGGAACGTCACCGTCTGCGGCGGCGTGACGATTGGAGAAGGCAGCGTGATCGGTGCGGGCAGCGTCGTGACGCGGGACATCCCCGCCGGGGTGTTCGCGGCGGGCAATCCCTGCCGCGTGATCCGTCGGGTGGGAGAGCAGGACGAGTAAGGGAAGAAGAGGTTGACCTATGTCCGTCAAATCCAGACAAAAAACGCTGCGGCGTGAACAGGAAAAGTCGGACAATACTTTAGTCCTGCAAAAGAAAGCGGCGGCAAAGGCTGAAAAATACATACGGAAGTCGGAGGCCAAGCGGTCTTAGGAAGACAACACTTAGCTACAACTCCTTGGCTCACAGAACGACATGGCTACGATCCGACTTCAAAAAACGCTGCGGCGTGAACAGGAAAAGTCGGACAATACTTTAGTCCTGCAAAAGAAAGCGGCGGCAAAGGCTGAAAAATACATACGG
>JAZQCS010000115.1:0-26446 GCA_045546415.1 Clostridia bacterium
TGTAGCTGTTACATCAGGATCAGCAACATAAAGCAATGCACCGTGAGATGCGGAAGCTGCAAGTACACTGTAGTTATCTACTGTAAGTGTAACTCTCTTGTTGGATGCTGTGTATGCAATATTATCTATACGAAGTGTAAGGATATCATCAAAGCCGATAACGCTGGGGTCAGCGATGAAGCTGAAGTTTACAACGTATGTGTACTTTGTACCTTCTGCATCTGTATAGTAAATGTTAAATGTCTGGTTAAGACCATTTGCCTTCTTAGGTAAGAAGTACTTATAACCATTGGAAGTTGTAATACTGATACCGTTACCGGAATCTGTTGTGTACTGAGAGTTAGAAGTAGCTCCATCAATTACAATAGCTACACCTGCATTAGCGTTTGTATCAAGAGATGTACCTGCAATTGTCTGTGTTTCTTCGTCATATGACAATGAGTATGTTCTAAGACCTACAAGTTCAGGAACAGGAGCTGTAGCAGGCTCTACAGGAACTTCTTCAAGAGCAACTGTAACTGCTGCCATACCATCAGCAACTGTTACTTTAGCTGTTGCTGTTACATAGCCTTCCTTAGCTACGCTGTATGTATATGTACCGAATTCAACATCCGTGAAAGTAGCTACGCCATCAACTGCAACTTTAGAAACTCCGTTAAGAGTAACTGTAGCATCAGCGGGAGTTACATTAAATGTAACATCTGTAGATGTAATCTGTTTTTCAAGTGCTACTGTTACAGGAGCCATTCCTTTTTCAACATTTACTGTTCCGGACTTGGAATCGTATCCCTTCGCGGAAACAGTATAATTGTAAGAATCAAACTCAACATCAGTAAATGTAGCTGTACCATTTACAGCAGCTTTTGTTACATTTCCAAGTGTCACTGTTGCATCAGCAGGAGTAACATTAAATATAACATCTGTTCTGGTAACAATTTCAACAAGATCAACAGTTACTGTTTCAGTAGAACTGTCAACATTAACTGTTCCGTTATATGTTTCATAACCGGGGTATGTAATAACATAATCATATGTGCCAAAAGGAACATCGTAGAATTCAACAACACCATCAATTACAAGATAAATTTCACCGTTGAATTCAACCTCAGCCTCATCAGGTGTTACATTGAATATAACTGTACCGTAAGGATTAAACTGAAGAGATACTGTAACCGGAAGAATCATATGCCCGGAAATAGAAATATTGCTCGTTTCGGTCAGGTATCCATCAGCATAAACTGAATAAGTCTGAATGCCTACGGGAATATTTTCAAATTCGGCACGACCATTTTCAGCAACAACGGTTTTGCCGGCAAGAGAAACTGTTGCATTTTCAGGATAAACATCAAACACAACATCAGTATACTGAGCTTTACCACTGATTTCATCATTTATAAGCTCGCAGGATTGATAGTTATATGTATATGTTTCGGGTGCAGATGAAGATACCCAGAATTTTGTATTCAAAAGGTTACCTACAACATCTTCTGTGTAAACAATATCTGTGTTGTATCCGTCAACATATTTTTTATTGCCATTATTAGCTTTAACAAATGTGTCAAATTCGGAGTAAATAATGTTACTGATTAAGTCGCCGGAACCAGTTCCGTTTCCTGCTTTAATTACAAAAGAAACATCAACATCATCTACTGTGGAATCTGTTCCTGCTGTTGAAATGAGAGAGAAAAGAACGGATGTGTCTGCCTCAAGAATATATAAAGGAATTTCAACTATGCCGTTTTCGGCAAGATTTACCGACCAAAAACCCATATTATTATGAACTTCAATAATAGGTGATGTAAATCCCTTATTTATTATTTCATATTTTATGAAAACCGATTCATTTGCATAATCAAAGTCATAAACTGCGGTTTCAAAAACCTTAGAGGTGTCGGTCTCGTTTTTTACTGTTGCTTCAACAGGCTGAGTGAATGTGGTGCCGTCATATGAAAAGCTGTAGCTTATACGGGTGCTGTCACCCATAAGAGAAACAACTTCAACAGAACCATCAATATATGCGGCATCAATTATGCCTTCAGAATTTGCAATACCACCTTCAACAGTGACCTCATCGGGTCTTACAAGATTAACAGTAAGAGGAATAACCCCGGTTTCACCCTGAAGAATTTCAAAATCAAGATAGATAACTGTTCCGGCATCAGTAACAGAAACTGTAGCGTTTTCAGTTGAGAATATCACACCTACAGCATCGGTACCTACAACAACCTCTTGTGCATATGCCTGAGACAGCTCCGAAATGTCACCATCGCTATATCCCTGATAAGAAAGAAGCTCAGAGTCATATTCGATACAGAACGCACCTGAAACAAGATTGGATCCTTCAGACACAGTAATCGGAACAGAAACAATATCTCCGACAAGACCTGATACTTTTCCAACGGTCACCGTGGTTTCATCTGCCGCCTGAACAATTACCGAAAATGATAACAGCATAAGCACAGCGATGAAAAGTGAGATAAATTTTTTTATGAAATTCATATTTCATCCTCCTGCAAAATGAATTTTTTCCAAATAGCATATCATACATATTATACTACATACTTTAAAAACAATCAATAACCATTTTTCACAATAAAATTTCATTTTTTTGTGCAATTTTCCAATGATTATTTCAATATTATTTTGTGGAATATCTTTTTACCTTTTTTAACAATAATTTCACCGTTGTTAAACATATCCTCAGAAATAACAAACATGGGGTCTGTTACCTTGTTTCCGTCAAGAGAAAGTCCACCGCCTGCAATAAGGCGTCTTGCTTCACCCTTAGATGCCGCAAGTCCTGTTTCTACCATCATATCAAGCACACCGATTCCGGCTGAAATTTCAGTAGAAGGCATATTTTCATTACTTCCCATACCACCAAACACGGCTTCTGCAGCCTCTTTAACCTTATTTGCTTCTTCTTCACCGTGAACAAGCTTGGTAACCTCATATGCAAGAATTCTCTTTGCTTTGTTAAGCTCTGCACCTTCCCACTTTTCCATTTCGTAAATTTCACTCATAGGAATAAATGTAAGAAGTTTAAGACACTTAATTACATCTTCATCACCAACATTAACCCAATACTGATAGAAATCGTAAGGAGTGGTTTTGTTGGGATCAAGCCATACAGCTCCGCTTGCAGTTTTACCCATCTTTTTACCTTCACTGTTTGTAAGAAGGGTAAATGTCATGCCGTAAACCTGCTGCTGATCTTTTTTACGGCAAAGGGAAATACCTCCAAGGATGTTACTCCATTGGTCATCACCGCCAAGCTCCATTTTACAGCCGTATTTACGGTTAAGCATAAGGAAATCGTAGCTCTGCATAAGCATATAGTTGAATTCAAGGAAGGAAAGACCTTTCTCAAGACGCTGTTTGAAGCATTCTGCCGCAAGCATCTTGTTTACGGAGAAATGGGCACCAATATCTCTGAGGAACTCTATATAATTAAGTCCTAAAAGCCAGTCAGCATTATTAACCATAATAGCTTTATCATCCGAAAAGTCCACAACCTTTGCAAGCTGCTTTTTAAAGCATTCACAGTTGTGTTCTATTGTTTCAAGAGTCATCATCTGTCTCATATCGGTTCTGCCGCTGGGGTCACCTATATGACCTGTACCACCGCCAACAAGCGCAATAGGTCTGTGACCTGCAAGCTGCATATGGCGCATAACAACCATCTGAAGAAAATGACCAACATGAAGACTGTCTGCTGTTGGGTCAAAACCTATGTAAAAAGTTACTTTTTCCTTTCCGAGAAGTTCTCTGATTTCCTCTTCGTGAGTTGTCTGGGCAATTAATCCTCTTTCTTTAAGTGTGTCAAAAACGTTTTCCATAATATACTTTCCTTTCCTATGTAGCTCCGGATTCACCGGAGTGTTTTTTTATTTATTTTTAATTATTGACAAACAATAATTTTCTTCACAGAAAATTTCACCGCAAATTCTTCTGACATCATCAGATGTAACACGAAGAACTGCCTCAATACTATCATACATATCGAATCCGAGAGTGAAATGCCTGGAGAGACTCTGCATATAGCTTTCGGAATCATCAAGAACTGTAAGCGCGCTGCCGTAAAGAGTGTTTTGTGCACACTTAAAATCCTCTTCAGTAAAATTAAGTTCTCCGGCAGCTTTCAGAATCCTTCTTCCAACCTCATCAGGATTTTCAGATTCTCCGGAAATTTCCGCAAATGCGTAACTGCAGTCCTCGGCAGTATAATCACACCCAAGATGTGTCCGTATAAGTTTTTCGTCATAAAGTTCATTGTCACAATCCGAGCTTGAACCGAAAAGAATCTTCATTCCGATTGCAACGGCAGCGTTTCTTTTTGCTATATCCCTTTCGTTCACAATGCCGTTATCCTTGAATCCTACGCAGAAAATGGGCGTGGAAACAGGTAAATTCTGCTCTACTCTGTGTTTCATTGCACCAAGCGGCTCAGACGGATAGCTTCTGGGTATTTCCTCCTCCGGTACAAGAGGCTTGAGTGATTTATCTATAACCTGTGCTATTTTCTCAGGTTCAAAATCTCCAACAATGCAAATATACATATTTGAAGGATGGTAGAAAGTATTGTAACAGGTATAGAGAATTTTTTCATCAATTTCAGAAATGGTATCCACCGTCCCGGCTATATCAACCCTTACCGGATGTGTATGATAAAGAGCCTGGAGCAAATTAAAATAGCAACGCCAGGAAGGATTGTCATCGTACATACCAATTTCCTGACCGATAATCCCCTTTTCCTTCTCAACATTTTCGTGTGTAAAATAAGGTGCCTGAACAAATTTTATTAATGTTTCTAGGTTTTTTTCATAGCCCGAGGTAGACCAGAAATAGTAATTGGTAAGATTAAATGATGTATACGCATTTGCAGAAGCACCATTTTTTCCAAACTCTTCAAAAATTACTGTTCCGTCCTCCTGTTCAAAAACCTTATGTTCCAGAAAATGAGCAACACCATCCGGAACTTTAATCATTTCATTCTCCCCTATAGGAACAAAGGTGTTATCTACCGAGCCGAAATGGGTGGAAAAACTTGCACTGAACTTTGAAAAACCCGGTTTTGAAACCATAAAAACTTTCACTCCGGTAGGGTGTACATAATGATATAAGGTTTCGTTAATTTTTTCATATTTTTTTATATTCATTCCTGCTCTCCTTTCAGGAAATATACCGTACTGAGCTTGTAGGAAGAGGCAATCTCAATTATTTCTTCACGGGTAACCTTTTTTAATCCCTCTACAATTTCTTCAACAGTGCGTTCTTCACCTTCGGTAAGCCATCCGCTCTTTAAGGAAACAACAGTTTCCGGGTCGTCATCAAGCGAACTGTATACATTTACAAGATGCGCCCGTGCATTTTCTATCTCCTCATTTGAAACATTTCCGTTTTTAATATCTTCAAGTTGTACAAGTATTTCATTTTTAACCTCTTCAAACTTTTCGATTTCAATACCGCTGCGTGCAAACATGAGACCCTTTGATACCGAAATTCTTGAGTTTGCATAGTAAGCAAGAGAAAGTTTTTCGCGGACATTGTTGAACAGCTTTGATGTTGGACAACCGCCGAACACAGCATTAAACAGCATAAGAGCACACCTGTCAGCATTGCCGGTTACATCAGTTGTAAAACCCATTACCAGTTTTCCCTGAGTCACATCCATTTCCTCGGTTACTTCCCTGCATTCTCCATTGAATTTATAAGGTTTTGAAACGAGAACCGAACCTGAGGTTCTGAAATCTTCAAAAAAAGGAACAACAGAATCTATATCAGCGTTTCCGCAAACAAAAACATCTGTTTTGGAGTTGTTCATAAGTTGAATGTAATGCTCATAAAGTGACTGTGGCGTAATTTTTTCAATCTCAGCAATACTTCCGCATACATCAGTTGCATAAGGGTCTCCTTCACACAGAATTTCAAGACACTTTTTATCGGCATAAAAGGATTTATCATTAACATATGCCTGAATTTGTTTTATAAGGTTAGCCTTTTCCAGTTCAACAATCTCCGGGTCAAAAGAACCTTCTGTAACATGAGGTTCTGTTATAATTTTTTTAAGAAACTCAACAACAGAGGATGTGATTTTTTCAGGGAGATAGCAATCACAAACTGCTTTAATGTTGAAAACCACCGTATGACAATCGGCAAATTTTCTTGCACCGGCAGAAAGATGAGTACCGTAAAGCTTGTCCAGTTGCTTTGCAAGAAGCTTTCTTGACGGATAATCAGCACAAGATGTCTTTAATACCTTTGCAAGCAAAGCGTTATAAGAAGCCTCCCTTTCGTTAAGAGGCCGGTAAATATAAACAGATGCCGACCAGGTTTTGAATTTATCCGATTTTTCCACATAAATATCAAGGTTATTTTTCAGTGTAATTTTTTCCATTTTTATTCATCATTCCCTTTTGAATTATCATCATTATTATTGTCAATCATATATTTTTTTATTACCGGGTATGAAAAAACTTGTCCGGCAAGATTAAACAAAGCCATAAACATAATGGCAAACAAAGCAAAAACAATTACCTGAAAATACAAAAGCAATGCAGTTGATACAATAATAAACAAAGCAACCGCAAGCATATAAACAACAGATCTTGATGCAGTTCCTACCGTTAACATAAAAGAGTTTTTATAAATTTGTTTAAGCGACACCTTGAAGGTTACCATAAGTGTCCACATATAAGTATGCATTGCAACATAAAGTAAAAAGGCAAAAACAAGAAGAGCAAAAGCAAAAATAAACAAGGGACTCCGTGTAATTACCATTTCCTTAAAATAATATGAAATGCTGAACATTCCAACGGAAACTACAATAAAATCAATTACAGAAACAAATAATGCCTGACCAAAATTTTTCTTAGTCTGTCCAAACAAATCCGAAACAATATAAGCATTTTCCTGGCGTACATAGTTTCTCAAAATATAGTTATATCCTGCTGAAAACAGACCTCCGCCAAAAAAAGTCACAAGAAGAACCGCACCAAGACAGGAAAAGAACAAAATAAGCTGTCCGTCGGCCATTGTTGCGGAAAAATCCGTAGCTGTTTCACTGGGAGCTAAAATGCCAAGGAAATTAGGCATTACAAACATTGCTATAACAACTGAATAAAGTGCAAGTGTCGGTAAACTTAAAACAAAATATAATAAGTTAAGCTTTATATAGTTCCAGAATTTTCGTTTTATCAATTCAAAATAAAGCTTAACCCCCTTTTTTTCCGGGTCATCCGGACGAATTTCTCTGAAATTACCATCACTTACTTTTTTAAATAAAGCCATTTTTTTCTCCTTTGTTAAAAACCTATAATAAAATTAAGAATCATATTATTTTTAAAAAAATATGAACTGATATATGAATTATCAAGTTGAGTTGACATAAAGCTGTTGTCGTATTGAGCAAAAACAAAAATAAGCAAAGCACCAATTATGTAACATACAACAACACCGTTAAGTGCACCAACCAGACCACCTATAAATCTGTCAAATTGCTTCAGTACAGGAAGCTTTACAATCTTGGTTGCAAGAAAGCTCACAAGCTTTACAGCTGCAATTAACATAACAATAAACAGTATTGCAATAGCCGATTCAATAATAAGTGAGCTTACGGCTGCAGACATATTCTCGCTTACATTTCTTACAGAGCTTTCAATGAAAGCAGGTAAATCCTCAGTTGTAATGTAAGACTCAACAACATTTTCAACACCGGATGAAAAATTATCTATAATTTTTCGTGTAGCGTCATAATCAAACAAAAAAGCTTTAAAATCATCAAAAAACAAAATACCAATAATTATAGAGACAATATAGGAAAGGAAACCCATAAGAGTTTTTGCAAAGCCTTTTTTTGCCCCAATAAACACACAAATTACAAAAGATGCAATCATCAGAACATCAAAAAGCATATGTCCTGCACCTCCAATTATTTAAGAGCAAGAATCTCTGCACTTGCACCTGAAATCACAAAATATTTTTTGCCACCGTCAAGTACAAATCCTTTGCTGATATCACGGCTGAGGGTATAAATGCTCTTTAAAACTGCATTTTTCTTAAGAAGATATATTTTGTCGGATGTAACCGCTGCCACATCTGAACCTGTAACCTCAATTGACCTCAGTTCCCCTGTAATTTCCGAGTTACCAAGCTCCTTACCATCGTCATTAATTGTATAAACCGTGTAGGTTTTTGCAGAAGAAGTATTGCTGCTGTTAAGAGCAAAAGCAAAAACATTATCATTTGTTGCATTGTACATTGCCATTTCTCCGGCAAAATCATATTTCCATAATTCGTTTCCCGAATTGTTAATTTTAAATGCACCCAGATTACCTACGCAAACAAGATTTTTCCCGCTCCACCGAATATATGAAACAATATTTTCGTTATTATTTAATCCGGCAAAGGGCTTACCTTCTGTCGTAATATCGAACAAGGAAATCACCCCGTTTGCCTCTGCAGAGCTTACAGCGTCTATCTGTGAAACGGCAAGTATTGTGTTATCATCACAAAGCTCTGCTGAAATAATATCATTATTTGCAGAATTCCAGGTATATCTCAGTTTTCCTTCATTATCATAAACAGCAACCTGTCCTTTGTACCCGTTAGCATATAAAATTGCAGTAACCCATCCGTTTTTGTTAAGTGAGGTATTAATGCAATCAGCACCAAAACTAATATCAGAAATGATTTTTCCGTTTTTCCCCACGGTAAAAGCAGATTTTCTGGAAAAATCGGTTACAAGAAGAGTGTCATCCTTTGTGTATAATGAAGGACTTGATAAAACCTGTTCAATTTTCCATTGAAGCTCATTGTTGTGGTTATAGGCAAAAACACCGTTCTGATTACATGAAACAATGTATTTATCAAACACACAGAAATCTGTTTTTCCCACAATTTCCATTTCGGTTTTTCCGCTGAGAGCACTATGGTTCACACCTGATGAACTATTAATGAAAAGAGAAACCATAAGATACGCTACAGCAAGAACAAGCACTGCAATAATAATGTATTTCAAAACACCTTTTCTTTTAGCTTTTTTCTCTCTTCGGGATTTCCATCTTATATCAGAATCCTTTTCATCAACCTCATTCGGAATTGAATTGTTTTCCTCCCGAATATGGTCAATATTCTTTATTTTATTCTTTTTACTGTCCTTCAATGTGCTCACCACCTGTATGAATAATAAGAAGTGTTCCGTTTCCAACGGAAACTGTTGCTTTTTTTTCCGTTAATACATTGCTAAGACCAAGGGGAGTATTTCTTCTCAACTCTCCATTGGTCATCATATATTTCAGCCCTCTGTATGTGACATTTTTTGCATCGGTAAGTGCAAAGACCGAAAGGTAATCCCCCACATCACCAAAAACATCACAGCAATTGTCCCGAATCACAAAAAGTTTGGTGTTTTCGCTTATAATAAAAACATCAATTCCTTTTTCAAGACCATATTCGAGAAGCTGTACATTTGCAAAAGCATGGTCAAACCTTTTACCGCCAAGACCTCCGAAAATGTAAATTTCTTCAATTCCCTTATTCAGAAGATAATCAATACAAAGCTGTGTATCAGACTGGTCTTTTTCGGAATTATATGTAATAACCTCAAATTCGCCCTTGGGCACCGTCTCATTCATTTCTGCAAGAGAATCAAAATCACCTATCAGGGCATCAACTTTAACCGCTTGTGCCACAGCAGATAAATATCCGGAATCTGCACAAATAACCATTGATTTTTCTGTTATGTATTTTTTTATTGCGTCCTTTTCCGAAACATTTCCGCCTGCGATTATTATACCTCTTTTTTTCATGATTTTTTTAAAATTTCAATAACCTGTTCAGGGTTTTCAGCACAAAAAACAGCCGAACCTGCAACAAGAACATTTGCACCTGCTTTTATAATTTTTTCCGCATTTGCAGGACAAACACCGCCATCAATTTCAATATCAAAGTCCTCACCCATTTCTCTACGGATGTAGGAAACCTTGTCAAGAACACTATCAATAAATTTCTGTCCGCCAAAACCCGGATAAACCGACATAACAAGAACCATATCAACAAGGTCAAAATATTCTCTGAAGGGTTCCGGGTCAGTATCAGGGTTAAGAACAAGACCTGCTTTTATTCCAAAGGAACGGATTTTTTCAACACAGCTCTTTATATCGCTTTTGCTTTCAACATGAAAGGTTATAATATCTGCACCTGCTTTTGCAAAAGCTTCAATGTAATCAATAGGATTTTCAAGCATAAGGTGTACATCAAAAAACATATCTGATACCTTACGCAAAGACGCAACAACACCGGGTCCGTAACTGAGGTTAGGAACAAAATGTCCGTCCATAATATCAAGGTGAAGATATTCCGCACCTGCCTTCTCAACCATTTTAACCTGGCTGCCAAGCACGGTAACATCTGCCGCAAGAATTGATGGGGCAATTTTTATCATAAAAGTTTCTCCTTAGTATTTTTTTCTGTTTTTAAGGTCAGTATAAAGCTTCACATAGCTTTCATATCGTTCCGGGTGAATTTCACCGTTTTCAACTGCCTCCTTAACCGGACAGTCCGGTTCGGTAATGTGTGAACAACCGGAAAATCTGCAATTTCCAAGTCTCACTTTTATTTCAGGAAAATATTCTTCAATTTCTTCTTTTTCCGCATCAAAAATTTCAAGGGAGCTGAACCCCGGAGTATCCGCTATAAGTCCTCCGCATTTTTCATATAGCTGAATACAGGTTGTTGTATGTTTTCCCTTAAGATTTTTTGAGCTTATCTCCCCGGTCTTCAAATTTTCATCACCAAAAATACGGTTTAAAAATGTAGATTTACCAACACCGGAACAGCCGGCAACTGCTGTTATTTTGTCTTTCAGAATATTCCCCAGAAGCTGTTCTGCTGTTTTATCATCAGAAGACGAGGTAACAATCACCTTATAGCCGGCAGAAGCATAAATTTTCTCATATTCCGCTATTTTTTCAGGGGTTTCAAGGTCTGCCTTTGTAATTATTATAACGGGGGTAATTCCCTTTTGTTCTGCTGTTACGGTAAGCCTGTCAATAACTCCCGGTTGTGGTTCGGGGTTTTTTGCCGCAAAAACAATAAGCAAATTATCAATATTTGCGAGCTTCGGACGAATCATACTGTTTTTTCTCGGTAAAATTTCATTTATAACACCTGTTCCATCCTGATTCAATTCAATTACACAGCGGTCACCTGCAACCGGTGCAGTACCGTTTATGCGAAATTTTCCGCGCGGTCGGCACTCTGTTCTGCAATTATCGTGATAAACAGTATATATACCACTACTTACTTTAACAATTATTCCGTTCATAAAACCTTCCTTATAAACCTTCGTACGGATTCTGTACAGGAGGAGTTACGGGCTGTTGAGTCGGCTGTGGAACATCAACTACAGGAGGAGTATCAGGATTATTTGTTTCCTCTGAAGGATTGTTGCCTTCAGGATTTTCAGGATTCTCTTCCGGTTCTTTTTCTTCGGCACCTGTGCTCATAAACAGAACAATACGGTCGCCCTCCTCAATAATTCTGCCTTTTTCAGGATTAGTCTTTATAATAACTCCCTCTTCAACCTCATCGGAGGTTTTTTCTCTTATTTCAACCTCATATCCCTGCTTTTCAAGAAGATATTTTACAGATTCTGCATCCTCACCTATAAAATCTTCCATTTCTTCACCTTTTTTAACATTAACAACAATTTCCACTGTGACGGGAAGGTCATCTGCAGTATAGCTGTCCTTTTCATTTGTCTGGCTGATAATTTCACCTATTTCATATTTTTCATCATAATATTCTTCAACCACAAAGGTGTAGGTTTCGTTATATTTGTTTTTAATGTCGTCATACATTTTTCCAACAAAATTTTCAACATCAACCGGAGGTTCCGGCCTGGACATTGCAAAAATTACACCAAGTAATCCCGAAACAATTACAACAACCGCTAAAACAACAGAAAAAATAATAACACCAAGTTTGCTTTTTTTCTGTTCACCTTGTAAATTATCTTTTTTCTGTTCATCTACAATAACCACAGGTACTTCCGTAGTGTTATCAAAATCATCAACCGGTTCAGCATCAAAACCATCATCTCCATAGGTTGCGGCAATGCTGACAGCGTTTTTAATTGCTGCAATCATCTCGGTAACGCTGTTATAGCGTTCTTCGGGCTTTTTTGCCAATGCTCTCATGACAACAGCATTAACCGAACGGGGTATATTTTCATTAAGTCGCTTGGGCTCTATAGGAGTTTGTTCAACCTGCATTTTTGCAACATTAAACGGGTCGTTTGCATCAAAAGGAACTCTGCCGGTTAAAAGTTCATAAAAAACTATACCTATGGAATAAATATCTGATTTGAAAGTGGAGGAAGCACCTCTCGCCTGCTCCGGAGAAAAATAATGAACAGAGCCGATTATATTACCGCCACGGACAATTGTAGAGCTTGAAACTGCTTTTGCGATACCAAAATCTGTTACCTTTACAACACCGTCGGAATTAAGCATAATATTATGAGGTTTAATATCACGGTGAACAATATTGTTTCTGTGCGCCTGTTCAATTGCATTACATATTCCAAGTGTGATGTTGCAAGCCTCTCTCCATTCAAGAGAGCCTCTTCTTGAAATGTACTGTTTAAGTGTATACCCTTCAACATATTCCATTACAAAATAATAAATCCCATCTTCTTCACCGGAATCAAAAACAGAAACAATATTTGGGTGAGTAAGACTTGCTGCTGAAAGAGCCTCAGTTTTAAATTTATCAACAAATTCCTTATCATCCTTAAGCTCTTCGCGTAAAACCTTTACAGCAACATAACGGTTAAGCTGCCGGCATTTTGCTTTATAAACCCTTGCCATGCCACCGCTACCGATAAGCTCTTCTATTTCATATCTATCATTTAAAACTTTACCTATCATTTCCATCTTTAATACCCCCATCAATTCATTCTGACAACAATTGCCGTAACATCATCGGTAGCACCATTTTTAACTGCAAGTCGGCAAAGCTTTTCTGCTGCTTCTGACGGCATATATTCAAAACAACAATTTATCATTTCTTCTTCAGAAAGCGAGCCTGAAACACCGTCGCTGCAAAGAAGCAGAATGTCATCCTTACAAAATGTAACCTCTTTAACATTCGGCTGAATTACCTCTCCGACGCCAACAGCCATGGTAATAATATTTTTCATTGGATGATTCTTTGCTTCGGCACTTGTGATTTTTCCGTCATCTACAAGCTCCTGAACATAAGAATGGTCAACAGTTATCTGTTTTGCGTGATTTCTGCTTATTCCGTAAGCTCTGCTGTCACCAACATGAACAATTACACCGTTTTCCTTGTTTATTGCCGCAAGAACAACAGTTGTTCCCATTCCCTCAAGAGATTTATCAACAGTACTCATTTCCAGTATTGCTTTGTTCGCATCAACAATTGACTGAAGAATGTTTTTAAGCTCAGGCTTCGAAATTGCAGAAATGAATTCAACCGCTGTACGGCTTGCAACATCTCCGGCATTATGACCGCCCATACCGTCTGCAACGGCACAAAGACATTTTTTTCCTTCGCATTTTAAAAACAAGCTGTCCTGATTAACCTTATGTTTTGAACCCATCATACTGAAACTTCCGGCTAACATTTAAACCACCTCCGGGGCATTTTTCTGATTTTTTCTTCTGAGCTGACCGCAAGATGCACTGATATCACTACCAAGTTCACGGCGTACAGTAACATTGAGACCTTTCTTTTCAAGAAGAGCCTTAAACCGATAAATTGCTTTTTCACTGCTTCTTTCCATGCCGCTTTCTTCAACAGTATTAACCGGAATAAGGTTTACATGGCAAAGCATTCCTTTCAGCAATCCGTGAAGCTTTTCTGCGGTTTCAACCGTGTCATTCACTCCTGCAATCATAGCATATTCAAAGCTTATCCTTCTGCCTGTTTTTTCTATATAATCGCGGCAGGCAGTAATAAGTTCATTAATTTTATAGCTTTTATTTACCGGCATAATTTCACTTCTTGTGTCATCATCCGAAGCATGAAGTGAAACCGAAAGGGTTATGGGAAATTTTTCTTCGGCAAGCCGGTAAATTTTAGGCACAATACCACAGGTAGAAAGAGAAATATGTCTGTAACCTATGTTTATTCCGCGGGGGTCACCTACATTACGCAAAAATTTAATAACATTGTCGTAATTATCAAGGGGCTCACCTATGCCCATAAGAACAATGTTTGAGATTTTCTTTCCGGTTACCTTGCCGGCAAAAATTACCTCATCAAGAATTTCCCCGGCAGAAAGGTCTCGCACTTTACCTCCGATTGTAGATGCGCAAAATTTGCAACCCATACGGCACCCTACCTGAGTTGAAATACAAACGCTGTTACCGTGTTTATACTGCATAACAACAGTTTCAACTGTTTCGCCATCTGCAAGTTCCCATAAAATTTTCTCTGTACCATCCTTTGATACAAGATGACGCACGGGCTTTAACCCCCCAACTACAGCAACAGAAGAAAGCTTCGAGCGTAAATCTTTTGAAAGATTTGTCATTTCATCAAAGCTTTCCACACCGCTGTGAAGCCAGGAATAAATCTGTCCCGTACGGAAAGATTTTTCTCCTAAAGATATAATAAAATCATTAAGTTCTTCAAAAGTTAAATCTTTAAGATTAATCAAATCAATTCTCCTTTTTTCTCATTTTTGAAATGAAAAAACCGTCCATACCGTATTCGCCGGGAAGAATTTGCACCCATCCTTTTCCGGATACAGCAAAATCTTTATTGCGTAAATACGGAGATATATCACACAGTTCAAGTTCTTTATGTTTTTCAAGAAACCTGAACAGATTGTTGGCGTTCTCTTTTTTGTTAAATGTACAGGTAGAAAAAACCAATTCTCCACCCGGTTTCAGATATTCAAACGCAGTTTCAAGAATTGCGAACTGAACATCTGAAAGCTCTTTTTCATAATCCTTTTCAAAATCAAATCCAAGCTCAGGTTTTTTTCTGATAATGCCGTATCCGGAACATGGGCAATCTGCCATAATTTTATCTGCAAAGCAAACATACTCCGGATTTACCAAAGCAGAATCGGAAACCTCAGCGTGAATTATATCAACACCCATTCGTTTTGCTGTTTCTTCAATAATTTTAATTTTATGCTCATAAAGGTCAAAAGCAATGATTTCGCCTTTATTCTCCATAAGCTGAGCAAGATATGTAGTTTTTCCTCCGGGGGCAGCACACATATCAATTACCTTTTCACCCGGTACAGGGTCAAGGATATAAGCCGCCAAAGCTGAGGCTTCATCCTGAGGGTAATACCAGCCTTTCTTAAACAGTTCATCCTCTCCTACCGAAAAGCCCGAATCAAGCTTTATGGTGTGGGGGCAAATTTCAGTAAGCTGTGAGTTCCTGTCCATAAACTTTACAGAAAGCTCACCGACGGAGCATTTAAGCGTGTTTGCACGAATTACAAACGGAGCTTCTCCTCTGCATTCAGAAAGGATTTTTTCAGCAAGTTCTCCATACTGTTTCAAAGCAACAGAACAAATTTCTTTCGGCACAGAATATTTAATACTGAGAAAATATGCCGTATTTTCAGGAATCCCGGTTAAATCAAGAGGGTCGTTCAGCGCTTTTCTCAGCACTCCGTTAACAAAACCGGATGCTGATGCTTTTTTAAATGCTTTTGTAAGATTTACACTTTCGTTTATAATTGCATAATCAGGTACGCTGTCCATATACCATTTCTGATACAGAGCAGTTTCAAGAATTAAAAGCACCTGAATATCAAGCTTTTCAAGAGGCTTCGAAATATACTTTGAAAGGTGATAATCTGCCTGAATTTTGTATGAAATTGTTCCGTAAACAAGACGGGTAACAAAGCCTCGCTCCGAAGGTTCAAAACCTGACAGAGAAGATGCAATTTCAAGGTTTGAATAAGCACCGTCACGAAAAACCTTGATAAGTATATCAAGAGCTTTTTTTCTTAAATTCATTAAAGGCTCTGCCCCTTTTCAAATTTATTTCCGCGAAGAAAATCTTCGCTGTTCATTCTTTTTTTGCCCTGAAGCTGAAGCTCTTTAATTTCAACCTGGCCCTTTGCTGTTTGCACAACAAGAGTTTTACCGGCTGAAATTATCTGACCCGGCACACCTATGGTTTCAGCATTAACAACATCAAGTTCAAAGACCTTAACCGGTCCTTTTTCAGTTTCAAAATAAGCCGTAGGCCATGGCTGCATACCGTAAACAAGACTTTCAATTTTTTCTGCAGGAACATTCCAATCAATTTTTCCCATTTCCTTTGAAAGCATAGGTGCTTTCGTTGCCTCTGCCTCGTTCTGCACAACAGACTTAACGGTACCTTTTTCAATAGCCTCAACAGTTTCAATCAAAAGCTCCGCACCAATATCTGCCATTCTTTCCATAAGCATTCCACCGGTTTCGTGGTGCAGAATTTCAAATTCTTTTTGCAAAAGAATATCCCCGGTATCCATACCTGCGTTCATAAACATTGTTGTAACACCGGTTGTTTTGTCTCCGTTTATTACCGACCATTGTACGGGAGCACTGCCGCGGTATTTCGGCAAAAGCGAACCGTGAACATTTATGCAGCCATATTTCGGAAAATCAAGAATATATCCCGGTAAAAGCTTACCGTAAGCCACAACAACAATAAGGTCAGGGGTATATTTTTCAAGCACCGGCAAAAAAGCACCATCTTTAAGTGTTTCAGGCTGATACACCGGCAGATTCTGACTTAAAGCATATTCCTTAACTTCCGGCATTGTCATTTCCATTTTTCTGCCACGGGGTCTGTCAGGCTGAGAAACAACTGCACACACCTCATAGCCGCAGCAAATAAGTTTTTCAAGGTTTACCCTGGCAAAATCAGGAGTACCCATAAACATAATTCTCATAACAATTTCAAATCCTTATTCTATACTGCAAAGGTTATCTGCAATTTCCACGTAAAGCTTGCCGTCAAGATGGTCAAATTCATGACACACACAACGGGCAAACAAACCTTCAACAGTTTTTTCAAACTTTTCTCCGTTACGGTCATAAGCTTCAAATGTAACAACCATAGGACGCTGAACATCTCCGCGTTTTCCGGGGACACTCAAACAACCCTCCTGACCGTACTGTGAACCTTCCATATGTGTTATTACAGGGTTGATAATTTCATAAAGCCCTTCACCCACATCAATTACAACAACACGACGCAGAATACCTATCTGAACAGCCGCAAGACCAACACCGTCACTATCATACATAGTTTCTGCCATATCATCAAGAAGCGTATGCAGTCGCTGATCAAAATTTGTAACCTCGTGACTTTTTTTGCCAAGAAGCTCATCGCCAATTTCCACAATTTTTCTTACTGCCATTTTATTTTCCTCACTATAAACAGCTAACAGGGTTAATGTCAATATCCACCCCAAACACTGTTTTCCTTTCAATATGTCTGTTATATAAATTTTCAAGCACATCATAGATTCCGTCGTTTGAAACAATTTTCAGAAGAATCCTGTACCTGAATCTGTTTTTAACTTTAAATGTTGCCGCAGGTGCAAGCCCGAAAAAAGCAAGGCACATCCCCTCGTAATCAGCAAGAAGCTCACGAAGTTCCTTTTCTATCTGCATACCGTACATACCGGTCTGCTGTTCATTTTCCCCCGTCACAAGAACAGAAACAATTTCTGAAAATGGCGGATATTCCATAAGCCTTCGTGCGGCTATTTCATCATTGTAAAAGGCTTCATAATCATTTTTTGCCGCATAGCCTATAACCTTATTTTCAGGGTCATAGGTCTGCACAACTGCTCTTCCGGGCTTTTCTCCCCTGCCAGCTCTTCCGCAAACCTGAACAAGCTGGGAAAAAGCCCTTTCCGAGGAATTGTAATCACCTGTATTAAGCAAGGAATCAGCCGCAAGTACCACCGAAAGTGTCACATCAGGAAAATCAAGCCCTTTTGTAACCATCTGGGTACCGAGCAGAACATCAATTTTTTCATTTTTAAATTTATCGAGTAATCTCTCGTGGGAGAACTTATGTGAGGTTGTATCTGCATCCATACGGATGTAAGAGCTATAGGGGAAAATTTCTCCAAGTGTTTCCTCAGCCTTTTGTGTTCCGGCTCCGAAATATTTTATATATCTGCTTCCGCATTCAGGACATACCTCAGGATTTTTTGTCGAATAACCACATATGTGACATTTAAGAGCCTGCCCCTTTGAGTGGTAATTAAGACTTACGCTGCAGTTGGGACATTTTGCAACATAACCGCACATACGGCATGATACAAAAGTTGAAAACCCCCGTCTGTTCAGGAAAACTATACTCTGTTCTCCGTTTTCAATATTGCGGTTAAGCTCTTCAATTGCTCGTTTACTGTATACACTTCTGTTGCCTTCCGAAAGCTCTTTTGCCATATTCACGGTTATAACCTTCGGCATAGCTCTGTTGTTCACGCGTTTATCAAGACGCAGAAGCTTCATTTCCCCTTCAAGTGCACGGTAAAAATCCTCAACACGAGGTGTTGCGGAGGCATAAACAACAGGACAATTATTCTGAATTCCCCTGAAAGCTGCAATTTTTCTTGCATCGTATCTTGGTGAATTTTCAGATTTATAGGTTGATTCATGCTCTTCATCAATAACAATAAGCCCAATGTTTTCAAAAGGAGCAAAAATTGCTGAACGGGCTCCAAGAGCCACAGAAACCTCTCCGTTTTTAATTCTGTTCCATTCATCGAAGCGTTCTCCAAGTGAAAGACCGCTGTGAAGAACGGCCACCTTCCCGCCGAATCTTGAAACAAACCTTGCAGTCATCTGCGGAGTAAGGGCAATTTCAGGAACAAGAATTATAACATTTTTTCCTTTTGAAAGGCAATGTTCTGCCGCCTGAAGGAAAACCTCAGTTTTTCCGCTGCCCGTAACCCCAAACAGCAGAAATTTTTCTGTTTTTTCTGTATCCACAGCCGAAACTATATTCTCAACAGCAACTCTTTGCTGTGGTGTCAGATTCTTTGCCAAACTTTTTTCATAAATTTTTTTTGAGACCACTCTCTGAACCGGTACATCTTCAATTTCCACAATACCCTTTTTCTCAAGTGCCTGAACTGAACTGTGGCTGCAGCCTGTCAAACTCTGCAGCTCAGATAAAAACATACTATCATACTCAAGGAGCATTGATACCGCTTTTTTCATTGCACTTCCAAGATTTTGCGGAATTTCATCCCGGCTAAGCTTTAAAAAAACCTTTTTTCTGAGTTTTTCATGAATACCGCCTACTTTAACCTCTTCAACTGTAACTATCCCTTTTTTTTCAAGAGATGTTATAACAGCCGAAGACTTTATTCCGCAGGATTCCAGAAGTTTTTTCTGTTCAGCCTTACCTCCGGCAGCCTGAAGTGTTTCAACAACTGTTTGTTGTGCTTCGGTAAGCTTTGCAGACATTTCTGAAACAAGAGTTACCATTCGCTCCACTTTAAAATTCACCGCCGGAGGAAGCAAAAGCTTTATAGCATCCGACATAGAACAAAGAGTTGTTTTTCTGATATATCGGGCAAGTTCAAGAGAATTTTTACTAAGAATAGGCGAATCATCAAGAACCCTTTTAATTGATTTAAGGTTTTGAAACTCAGATTCCGAAACAAACCCCACAACATAACCAATAGCAGTTCTGTTGCTGTTTCCAAAGTTCACTTCAACACGGCAACCAATTTCTACGCTGGTATTGTCTTCGACAAGGTATTGAAAAACTCTGTCAAGACTGCGAACTTCGGTATTGGGGATTATTTCTGCAATCTTCATGCCTGTTCTCCTTTCCTGAGGTGGTCAGGCAGCTATGCCTTATTCCTCATCCTCGTCATCTTCCTCACCTATAAAGTTAAGAAGGTCTTTGGTGATTTCTTCAACAGAAAAATCATCAACTTCTTCGTTTTTCTTTGCTGCAAGCTCTGCTTCAGCCTTGATTTCTTCAGGTGTTTTTCTGTATACTTCGATAATTTCATCGTGGAATTCATCAATCGCCTTATGAATAGGCTTAATGACTACCTTGTTATTTCTGTATTTGTCATTAATTCTTGATTCAAAGGTTGTGGGCTCTTTTGTTTTTTCACTGTTTTTTGCTTCATCAATTGCAATTTCTCTTGCACGCTTTGCAATTGCAAGCACAAGACTGTAACGGTTGCCAAGCTCTGCACCGGTTTCCGAACCAAGTTCAGTTGTGATTTTGTTTACTAAGTCGTTAATGGGTGGTTTAAGCATTATTTACATACCTCCTGAATAAATTTACTGCATCTCTTAGTTTTAAGCCTTTCGGCATTTATTATATTTCCAAAGCGTTCAACCGCTTTTTCAACCTCATCATTCACTATAACATAGTCATAGTTTACCATCATTTTAAGCTCGTTGTTTGCCGCCAGCATACGCTTGTCAATAACCTCCGGGGTTTCTGTGCCTCTGCCTTCAATTCTCTGTCTTAAAATTTCTTTTGACGGCGGAGCAATAAACACAAGCACGGCTTCCGGAACCTTTTCTTTTATCTGCATAGCTCCCTGAACTTCAATTTCAAGAAGAACATTAATACCGCTTTCAAGCTTTTCGTTAACAGCCTTAAGAGGAGTTCCGTAAAAATTATCACAAAACTCAGCATACTCCAAAAAACCGTTTTCACTAATCATGGTTTTAAACTCTTCACGGGTTATGAAATAGTACTCTCTTCCGTGCTCCTCACCGGGTCTTGGGTTCCTTGTGGTGGCTGAAACCGAAAGAACTGTAGAGGGGTCACGCTTCAAATACTCTTTGCAAACGGTTCCTTTACCTGTTCCTGCAGGACCCGAAAGAACAATGAGTAACCCTTTGCTATTCATCATCCTCAGGCACCTCCATTGCATCCTTACCGGCAGCACGGTTACCAACAGTTTCAGGCTGAATTGCCGAGAGAATAATGTGGTCGCTGTCTGTAATAAGAACAGCTCTTGTTCTTCTGCCATATGTAGCATCAATAAGCATTCCTCTGTCCCTTGCATCCTGAATCATACGCTTTATTGGTGCGGATTCCGGGCTGACAATAGCAACAAGTCTGTCTGAGGATACCATGTTTCCAAAACCAACATTTATAAGCTTCATGCTCTTCTTTCCTTTCCTGATTTATTCAATATTCTGAATCTGTTCTCTGATTTTTTCAATTTCAGCTTTAATTTCAACAACCATTTTTGAAACCTCAAAATCGTTACATTTTGAACCTATGGTGTTTGTTTCTCTGTTCATTTCCTGAATAAGAAAATCCATTCTTCTTCCAACAGGGTCACCGGATTCAAGCATTTTACGGAATTCGGTAATGTGAGACGAAAGCCTGTCGGTTTCCTCATCGGTTGAAACCTTATCAGCAAAAATAGCAACCTCGGTGAGGATTCTGCCCTCATCAATTGTACGGTCACCAAGAAGCTCCGATACCTTTGCATAAAGCCTTTCACGGTAATCGTTAACAATCCCCGGCATTCTTTCAACCACAAGATTTGCTATTTTTTCAATGCAATCAACCCGTTCTTTCAGAATTTCACAAATCCGCTGACCTTCCCTTTCACGCATTGCATTGTACTGCTCACCTGCACCGCGAAGAATTTTCTGTACATCCTCCCACACCTTGTCCTGGTCGGCTTCGGATTTTTCAATTGTCAGCACCTCAGGAACCCGTGCGAGCTTACTTCCGGTCATATCAAAAGGAATATCCAGAGCTTCGCTCATTTCCTTAACCTTTTCCACATATTTTTTTGCAAGCTCCATATCGGCAATTATTACCTTGTTTTCATCAACAAACTGTTCTAAAGTCACAAAAACATCAATTTTACCCCGTGTAGTAAACGCGGCAACCTCAGTACGGATTTTATCCTCCAGAAAAGAACAGCTTCTGGGTACCCGGATGTTAATATCGTTGTAACGGTTGTTAACGGATTTTATCTCAACTACTATTTTCTGAGCTTCATCAAGAAACTCACATCTGCCGTATCCTGTCATGCTTTTTATCATATAAATCAGTCCCTTAAAATATATTATTTTCCATAGTTTGGGTATTATATAACTATTCCATAATATTATATCAAAAAAGTAGACATTTGTCAAACAAAATTTGGCTATTTAATGCCTGTATTTTAATATTTTTTAGGTGAAATTGCATAAAAAAACAACCCTCTGCCATTTTTTACGGCAAAGGGTCATATTTTAAATGTGTGAGCAGGCCTGTAAGCCGAGTTCTGTCATTTAAGACGGTCATCTATCTAGACTGAACATTTCTGCACAGTTCAAGCCATCATTTACGGAGTGCCGGGCCAGCTTAATTCCGTGGTCGATGTTGCTTCAGGTGGGGTTTACATGGCCAGCCGATCTCCCGGCTGCCGGTGAGCTCTTACCTCGCCTTTCCATCCTTGCCATTCCCTGAAGAATGGCGGTTTATTTCTGTTGCACTTTCCTTAAAGTCGCCTTCACCCGGAGTTACCGGGCACCCTGCCCTGTGAAGCTCGGACTTTCCTCATCATAAGGCGAAAGCCTTATTCCGCGACCGTCCAACCTGCTCAGATAATATTTTAGCATAAATTTAACTAAAAATCAAGTTATAATTTTTTACTGTTAAAAACGAGAAAAACATCGGATATTTTACATTATCACATCAGAATAAGAAGCTCTTCTTCGCGTCGTTGCTTTTCTGCAGCTTTTTTCCGAAGCGCTTCAAGCCTTTGTTGTTCAAGCTGTTTTTCCTGCTCAATGCGAAGCTTTTCTGCCTGCTCTCTGCGGCGTGCTTCTTCCTCAAGCCTCTGAACTTCAAGTTGCTTTTCTCTCTCCCTGCGGCGTGCTTCCTCTGCAATGCGTTGCTGTTCCTTTTCTCTTAAATACTTTTCCATTTTATCGGGGCAAAACTTAAGAGTACGCATATAAATGGGGTTATCATCAAGCATTTCCGCTTTTAAACACGCGAGACCGGCAATATTTGAAAATAATCTTCCTTTTTTTCCGGATTCAAGGTAGACAAGAGCTTTTTCAACAGAATTTCTGTCACCCGAGCACAAAAGATAATTAAAAATACACTCCTCGTCATAAGGCTGTGAATTCAGATATTCAGCATAATATGTTATTGCCTCAGAATTCTCATGATTTTCGGAAAAATACAGAGCATCAGCCTTAAATCTCAGGCTGTATGAAAAGCCAAGACTATCCATTGTTTCCATGGTTTCAAGTGCCTCGTCATATTGCTGGTTTCCCATCTGAGAAAGCAATAAATTTCCGTAAACATATTTTTCTCTGAGTCCCATGGAAATTGCACTCTGAGCCGCCTTTACACCCTCGTCATATCGTCCTGCAAGGTAGTACATATACGAAATGTTACCAAGAGAATATTTTTTGTTTATGTTATTTTTTATTGCAACATCATACCAGAAGATGCATCTTTCAACATCCTCCTTTGGAAGATTTTTCTTTTGCGAAATAGCATATGCCATACGGAAAGGAGCGCATACGGAATAACTGCTCCAATACCCCGTTCTGTGGTTTGCATCCAGATAAATCTGCGCTGCTTTTTCATAGTTTTTTTCGTCATAGTAAATATCACCTGCATAATAAAATTGATTGCAGGCATCCGACTTAAAGCCAACAGCAAGACAAGCTTCCGCATACCATATATGTTCCTGTGCATTAAAGTTTTTTCCGTTTTGCTCAAGGTAATTCTGGTATTGTCTCATAAGTTCAATTATAAGTGAACCATGCTCCGAAGCATTCCCTGACTCAGCAAGAATTTTAGCCATATAATAGGCTGTTTCTACAGTTTCCGAAAGCTCTCTGGCTTTACGAAAACAATTATAAGCTTCCTGAGTATTGTTATTTTTCAAATAGCTTTTGCCAAGTTCAATTAGTCTTGAATACTCTTTTGCGGCATTCTGCTGTGCAATTAGTCTGTTCTGCTCCTCAAGAGCACGCAAGCGTTTTGCCTCTTCTATTGCCGCTGCTGCCTGAGCCTCCCGCTGACGGCGTATTTCCTCCTGTTTTCTGCGGCTTTCTTCTGCAGCTCTTTGTTGTTGGCGTTCATAGGCAAGCTCTTTTGCAAGTTCTGAAATATACCACTCAAAATCACCGTCCCAGCCTTCAATATCGTCAAGATAATCAGCTATAATGTCGCGGTCTACCCTGATTCCCTTACATGCCGCACTACCCGGACGGTACATTCCGTTATGCTGACCCTTTTGCCAGCCGCCCGTTTTTATTTTATTAAAGCCGCACTCTCGGATTATTTTCGAAGCTGTTCCGTTATCCAGACCCATTCCGTCATCAATATCATTAACAGAGATTCCCTGAACAATATATCGGTAAATAACCTCTACCCTGCCTTTAAAACTAAGACTCATTACTGTTCATCTCCCTTGCGGTTCAAGGGTTTAGCCCACCTGATTTCACCAACAATATCAGTTCCAAAATCATCGTCCGAATCATATTCTAAAACGCCTTCAAAATCCATTTTTGTAACAGTAATGGTTTTATTCCAGCCATCCCACACTATGCGGTCATATTCACAGGGAACAATATACTTTGAGTTCTTAAATGAAAACAGTCCTTTTTTGCCGAACATATCAACTTCAGCCGCCTCAAAGGTTCCGTAGGAGGCATCAGTCAACCTGCCAACTCCTGTAAAAGCAAAAGGTATAATCATCTTCACAAGATGACATGCTTTGTCGAATTCGGCAACACCGTACAATCCGTCTTTTTCCACAACAAGCCAATGGGCATCAACACTCTTTTCGTATAAGCGACTAACAACATTAATATTGCCATATTCATAGTTACAAAGTTTTTTAATAACAGAAAAGTCCAGTTTTTCTGCGCGAACGCCTTTTTTTGTTTGTTTACAATGGAAAATGGTAGGATTAAAATATGCAAAAATATCATAAACCTCATATTTTTCGCAGTTTCCCATACCAAACTCCAGAACAGTTACAGATGCATTGTTTCCGGAGTTGTTGGTAAACAACACTTTATATTCACAACCATCAATATCCATATATTCATCAATACGCACCCAGGAATAGACCGATTCAGATGTAACACAAAAATTATATCTGTTACTTAAAACCGGGCATTCCCCCTCTGCACAGATATTGCTGAAATAAACCTTTTTGCCTGATTCAATATTTTTTACACCAATCACCCGGCATTCATCCGATACAAAAATGTTGTCAAAGGAAGGTGCAACAACACAAGTTAAATCAAGATTAACAAAACCAAGAAGCTCGCTGTCAGTTGTGGTATACATATATCCCAGCAACACGCCATTCCGGGTTTCAAGGGGTGAAGCAGTATTTATTTCATCAACAGAAATAATTCTGTCTTCATAATCTACGCCAAAAGCTTCAATTTTTTCTCCGGAGTTTTCATCAATAAACTCTACAAAGCTTCTGCCCTGAGAAAAATCATATCGGCAATTGTTTAAAACAAGACGGACATTATCAGATTTTTCCTCGTTATCATCAAAGTCAAACACAATTAGTTCATCAGAAAAATAAAAGGATTTTTCATCCAAATCCTCATTGAACTCGACCCACGCCTTAATTCCAAAAACGATTGATGAAAAAGCCGAGGCTGCGCTTGCGTTGGTTTTCAGATAATATTTTCCATCAGTGTTATTAACCTCACATACGCCGGTTTTTGAAGCATTGGAGTCCTTTGTAAGGCAGGTTTTTCCCTCTTTGATAATTTTTTCAAACAGTTCATCACCGCCAAGAGTGTAGAGTGTATCAAAGGCAGAAATGTGATTATATCTCATGCTTTCATTTATAAAATCAAGAGCAAAATCCATGTTATAGTCACCGAAAAAAATGTCACCTTTAACAAATTCATTTCTTAGTTCTTTGTTTTCTGCAAGTTCAAATACTGTGTAAATCATATCCCATTCTCCTTCAATTTTCTTTTTCCCAAAGTGTACGGTTTAAATTTTCAGCAAATTTCTCTCTGAAATTTTCTTCGTCAAGGTCGGCAAAAATATAATATACATAACAATACACCGAAAGCTTCCCGTATAGATTATAAAAATCAGGGTTAAGCAATGAGTATTTTCCCTGTACCTGAGTTTTTTTAAATACGGCAGGTATTTCAAACAAAACCGGGAGCTCGGAATTATCATTGTAATTCCAGGAATAAAACTGTTCCGTCTTGCGGTATGCAAAGCTTCTTGCTTTGCGGCTTAAATTACGCTCTGCATATTCCTTGTCAATGCGAAGCTCTCCATTGTCAAAGGCTTTAACAAATGGATTATACTCAACAACAATTTCTCCCTCGCCTTCAGGAATTGTCCTGAAGGTTTTGTTTTCCTTGTCCCAATAAAAGGTCACATCACCATCATAAATGGGAACAAGAGCATCCACAAGTCGGATCGTAGCCAT
>JAZQCS010000116.1:0-4281 GCA_045546415.1 Clostridia bacterium
GACATTTCCGGTACGCTTCCTATGGGCACTCTGTCGTAAAGCACCCGGCTGTCGTTGTTGAAAAGCACGCAGGAAACCATAACCTCACCTTCAAGCTTCTGCTGTTCCTTCAGCATGGCGTTAAAGCCTCCTGCCACATCACTTTCAAGCCCCGCCATTGAACCGCTTCTGTCCAGGATAAAAACAAGCTCCGTAATGTTGTTTAAAAACTTTTCACTCATTTTAAAATACCTCCAAAAAATAATGTGATTGTTTGGTTACAATCACATTATACACGGTTTTTCAATTCAGATGGTCTCCCGACGGGAGACTTTTTTCAGCATCCCAGAAGGACCTGGTCAAATTCAAACAACGCCTCGTTAATTTCAAAAATATCGTAAATTTCCTTCTGTATAAAATAGCGTATAATTTTATCAAAGGTAAAGCTTCTCGACAGAGTCATCCCTGCCGAAGCCAGAAGGTCCTGGGTTTCCTCCAGATTCAGCTTCAATGCAATGGCAAAAGCAACTGCCGTCTGCTTTGAGGGTCTGTAGGTGTCCGGATTGCATTTTATTTTTGAAAAGGTCTTTTTGTCCACATTTGCCTTTTTGTAGCATTCAACATCTGTCATTCCCCTGCTGTCAATAAAATCAAACAGCTTGTATGCAAAGGATTTATCCATGTTCTTCATATATTCCTCTAAGCTTCTTTCTTTAATGCTTCCGCAAAGGGCAGGCCGTGGAGCCTCATCAGGAAGACCATCCATATTGCAATCTTCACAAACAACCTCATCGGGCAACAAAAAACGGGAAACTCTTTCAATCTCTTCAAAATCTCCGCCATTGTTTTCTACATAATCGTCATCTATAAATTCACTTATATCGGCAAAAAGCTTTTTGCTGAAGGAGTAGGATTTTTTATCGTACACACAAAGGTACACGGTAAGCTCGTGTTCAAACAAAAACTCTGTAATTACCGATACCGCAATTTTCAGCACCCGGTCCTTCGGATACCCGTACACTCCCGAAGATATAAGCGGAAAAGCCACAGTTTCACAACCGTGTTCAACTGCCGCAGAAAGAGAATTCCTGTAACAGCTTTCCAAAATCTCCTTTTCCCGGTTGTCACCTCCGTGCCAAACCGGACCCGATGTGTGAATTATGTATCTGCAGCCCAGATTGTATCCGCCGCTTACCTTTGCCTCACCCAGAAACAAGGGTCTCAGCCTTTTGCACTCCTCTTCAAGAAGCGTTCCTGCTCCGTTGTGTATTGCCTCGTCTACACCGCTGTACCCGACCATTTCCTCGTTGGTGGTGTTAACAATGGCATCCACCTTCATTTTTGTTATGTCCTGCCTTATTATCTGTAACGGCATTTATTTTTACCTTCCTTCATTGCTTCTGCCATATTCCGACGGTGAAACTCCCTTGTATTTCTTAAAGGTTTTTGTAAAATAACACACATCGTTGTAGCCGCATTCAAGCGCCACCTGCCCTACCGGTACATTTCCCTCTTCAAGTCTTTTTGCCGCCTGATCGGTTTTAAGGGTGTTTATGTAGGTCACCACCGTACTGCCGGTCAGCTGCTTGAAGCTGTGACACAGGTGATATTTGCTGTAACCCACATGCTTTGCAATTTCATCTACCGTGATGTTCCTTCCGATATTCTTTCTTATGTATGTAACCGCTTTTTTTATTGTTTCAGAATTTTTTGCCGTGCTGCCGGAAAATTCACCCTTTGTATGATTTCCGTATAACACGAAAAAAATTTCAAGCATAACGGCTGCAACCCCTGCCTCAAAGTATAAAGGTTGTGTATTCAGAAGCTCTTCAATTTTTGCCGCTTTTTCCACAAGCTCAGGCACCCTTGTTACCGGGCAAAGACGCAGTTTTTCAACCGGCATGTTGTACTGTGCAAAAAACGACTTGTCGGTAATCATACAATAGGCGGTTGCCCTTTCCGTTTCGGCAGTTACATTGTGAAGCTCTCCGGGGCCAATGGAAACCACATCACCCACACCTGCAAAATACACCTCATTTTCCATTCTCACCTTAACCCTTCCCGATGTTATAAAAAGGTTTTCAGGCTGATCATGCCAATGAGTACGCCATTTGCATATGTTTGTGTAAACATCGCTGTGAAAAACCAGAGGCATAATTCCGCTTTTATATTTTATATTTTCATATACTATTGTTTCCATATTTAACTCCGCCTTCTGATTCTAAATTACCATAAGCAGGGTTCCTGCTCCTATCAGCAGACAACCCAGAACGGATTTTGCCGTCATCTGCTCGTGAAGGAACAAAAACGCAAACACAAGGGTTATAATAACGCTGAGCTTGTCAATGGGGACAACCTTTGAAATGTCACCCATCTGTACCGCCTTGTAATAGCAAAGCCAGGAAACTCCCGTTGCAAGCCCCAAAAGAATCAGGAAAACCCAGCTTTTTGTTCCTATTTCAGTTAAACCTTTTTGTGCATTTGTAAGAAAAACCATTCCCCACGCCATTATCACCACAACCACCGTGCGTATTGCCGTTGCAAGGTTGGAATTAACACCTTCTATTCCCACCTTTGCAAAAATGGATGTAAGTGCCGCAAAAACTGCGGAAAGAATCGCAAGTAAAAGCCACATATGTATGCCTCCTGTTATTCATCATCCCAGTTACAGCAATATTCTGCACCCCGGAGTGAAAGCTTTTTCTTTATTTCCTCGAACCGTTCTTTGCTTTTCCTTTTTCCGTAAGCCTCCTCTGTTTCTATATAAAAGCTCACAGGTCTGAAACCGTCGTTGCAGGAAATCATAGCAGAACCGGGCTCCTTCATCCATCCGTCGTAAAAATTGCCGCCACCCCGTGCAAGCTCCTCAACAAAGAACCTCATACTTTCCCAGGCGCTGTCACACATCCCTTCCGGCTTTTTCCCGTCAACACTTTCAAACACCATCCCTACCGCCATATCGCAGGTGTGTTCTATGGGATTTTCGTATTTTTCAATAAGGTCATCGTGTCGTACCATTTTCATAACAGTTATTTTGCAGTTCATCTTATGTCAATCCCTTTCAGAATTTTTCTTTTAGTCTTCCAGTCCGGACAGATTTTTTCAAGCTCTGCGTAAAACTTTTTTGAATGGTTTGCCTGCAGAAAATGGCAGAACTCGTGCATTACCACATATTCCACACATTCCCGCGGAGCATACATAAGCTTTGTGTTAAAGGTAAGTACCTTTTTTGACGGATTGCAGCTGCCCCACCGCGAAACCATACTGCGGAACCTTATTTCGGGATATTCCACCCCAAGCTTTTCAAAATAAGGATACACCCTTGCGCACATTTCCAGTACCGCCGGCTTTATTTCCTCCGGAGAAAAATGCGCCTCAGACGGTTCCGGCTTTGCCCGGCAGGTCGTGATGGCTTTCAGTATGAACTGTGCTTTTTTTTGCATAAATTCCTCAACAGCAGCTACCGTAACTCTTCGGTTAACCGAAACCGTAACCTTTCCGTCCGGCTTTATTCGTAAATTCAGGTTTTTCACATTTTTGTAAACAAGCTCATATTCCACCCGCTTGCCCTTCAGATATATTTCCTTTACCATGTCCTCAGCCTCTGTTTCTTTTTTTACATTTTATCATAAAACCCTCTGTGTGTCAACATTTGTGTATAATATGAATTATTTCCCTCTTCTTTTCCATAGCATATCTGATTGTGTTTTCAGTACCTCCACTTTGCCCTTCGTATGCCGCAATTACCATTTCAGAATTATCTACCATCCACTCATTCCTTTTCTGATAACAGCCACGGTGATATTTATCACTTACAATAACCACCCGGTCAGCTTTTTTCATAATATCACTTTTATCATCTGTTTTTTCCTCGGACACGGGATATGGTAATGCGCAAATAAGCTCAACTCTTTTGTCCTTCTCTTTCAATTCAAGAGCAATTTCAGCAGCCCATAAATCAACACCATCTGCCATTCCTGAAATAAAACACAAATATCCATCTTCTACTGCCTTTCCAATTGCATTCTTCAACCTTCTTTTAATGCATTTTTCACTAACCGTAGGGTGACAGAAGTTATCTGAACCACGTTTTTTACTTTCTCTTTTTCATCGCTACTTTGTTAAAAGACCAATATTTTATCAATAAATATTTGCAAATTGCGTCAGCATTTGCTGCGTTTTTGCCTTGTACCGATAAAAAATAGCTTGTAAAAAATTCTGCGAACCTGAAACGGATGGAATTTTGAGGGGATTTTGGTGCGGAAGATGCAGCAAGGCTGACGCCTTGCAAAGATGACAAGC
>JAZQCS010000117.1:0-3630 GCA_045546415.1 Clostridia bacterium
GCTTTTTTGAAAATTTCTTCGGTAACACATCTGTTCATAAGAATGTGTTCAGCACCAAACATTTCAGGAACCTCTGTAAGAATACAGCTTGCACCCTTTTGCACAATATAGTTACAGAATCTGCCCACAAGAGGATTTGCAGTTATGCCTGAAAGTCCGTCGCTGCCACCACATTTGAGTCCCACGGTAAGCTGCGAGCAGGGAATTGGTTCCCGTTTGAATTGGCGTGCATAGTCACAAAGCTTTTTAACAATTTCAATGCCTTCCGAAACCTCGTCGTTGCTGTCCTGAGCATTTAAAAATACAACTCTTTCGGGGTCATATTCACCAAGGATTTTTTTGAACTCATTAATGTTGTTGTTTTCACAACCGAGCCCTATAACAAGAGCCGCTGCACAGTTAGGATGATTAACAAGGCTTTTGAGCACCTTCTGAGTTGTTAAATGGTCATCTCCAAGCTGTGAACATCCAAAATTATGAGGAGTTGAAAGAACAGAAATGTCGCTGTCCTTAAATGCATTTTCAATTTGTTTTGCGGCACCGTTAATGCATCCTACGGTAGGAATTATCCAGACCTCGTTTCGTATGCCCGCGTTACGGTCTTTTCTTTTATAGCCCATAAATGTGTTGCCTGAAATTTCAGGAAAATCAATGTTTCTGTCATAAGTATAATCCAGCTTACCCTCCAGGGCTGTGTGAAGGTTGTGGGTGTGTACATGACCGCCTTTTGCGATATACTGAGTTGCTTTGCCGATAGGATAACCATATTTTATTACAGCTTCGCCTTTTGCAATATCGCGGTCAGCATACTTATGACCGGTTAAAAATTTACGGATACATTATCCTTTTCGTTAATTTTAACCATGGGGAAAAGCAGATTTTTTATGCCTGTTTCAAGGTATTTTTCAATTGTCTCGCAAAGTCCGGGAACCTCAGCCATATTTTTGCCCCAAAGCTCTGTGTTTTCAAGAATTTCCTTTACATTGTGATTTTTGATGAATTCAATGTGAGCCGGGTTGTCGTTTGCAAGCCCTTTTTTATAGAATTCAATAAGTGCTGCAAAAGCAACGGTAAGAACTCTCGGAAGCTTGCCGAATTTCGCAATATAGTCGTTGAAGGAGGGAAGACATCTCTCCTTGAATTTTGAAACTGAGTTAAGTGAAATGTCAAGACAACGGTGACGGATATATGGGTTGCGGAATCTGTCGCAAACAGCATCCGCAAAGGAACGAAGCTCATTTTCGGGAAGAGAATCTGTTGCGGGGATGATTTCATTGTAAATGCCTTCGTTTATGTATTTTTCAAAAAGAGGGTCACGCATAAACTCGCCAACGGTTTCAATACCGCACAGATAAGCGGCAAGAACAGTCATGGTATGAGCACCGTTAAGAATTCGCACTTTTCTTATTTTGTAGGGGCTTATGTCATCGGCAAAAACAACATTATAGCCGAGCTTGTCAAGAGGAAGTTCGTCCTCGTGACCCTTCATACCGGAAATTGCCCAGAAATGATAAATCTCTGCTGTATCGAAAATTTCATCAACCTTGCCGATTTTATCAAAGAATTCCTGTGCGTTTTCTCTGGGATACCCGGTTACAATGCGGTCAACAAGTGATGAACAGAATACACATTCGCTATCCAGCCATTTTTCAAATTCCTCAGGAAGCTCCCATAGTTTTATATATTTTTTTACACATTCAAGAAGAGCTTTGCCGTTGTAATCGATAAGTTCGCAGGCAATGATTATAAAGCCGGGAAGACCGCTTTTATATCGCTCAAAAAGAAGCTGTGTAAGCTTACCGGGGTAAGACACAGCAGGCTTATCGCTGAATTTACAGCTTTCATCAAAAGCAATGCCTGCCTCTGTGGTGTTGGAAAAAACAAAGCGCATTTCCGGTATATGAGCAAGAGCTATGTAGCTTTCGTATTCCGAGTAGGGATTAAGACATCTTGAAATGCATTTTATTTCAGAAATGTCCTCTGTTGCTTCACCGTCTTTAATGCCGCGGAGTGCCAGATGATAGGTGCAGCCACATTGGTTGATTTTTTCGCACATACCGGTAGGAAGTGGCTGAACAACCACAACAGATGAGTCAAAATCCGTTTTGTCGTTAAGCCCCTGAATAAACCAATCAACAAAACCTCGAAGAAAATTACCTTCACCAAACTGAATAATTCGTTCTTTCATAATATCAATCCTTTCATTTGTACTGGGATGGAGATACCCCAGTTATTTCTTTAAAAATTCTTCCGAATTGTTTGTAACTTCCAAAACCCACCTTTTCACTGATTACATTAAGGGGATAAAGCTGTTTGTCTATCATTTCCCTGGCTTTTGAAATGCGTACAGTGTTAAGATATTCCGTAAAAGAAAGTCCGGTTATATCACGAAAGGTATGGCTTAAATAGTGATAGCTTATAAAATATTCGCGGCTTATATCTTCAAGGGTAATCTTACTGGCGTAGTTTTGTTCAATGTATGCTATAATATCCGAAATGCGTTTGTAGGATTTCACATCCGATGCACTTACAAGAGCTTTTGAATGGTTAAGACGGTCAATGAACATAATAATCTGACCTAAAAGCAGGCGTTTCATTGATTCAGACGCTACTTCGTTTCTTTTACTTTCCTGAACAAGTCGCAAAGAAATATCTTTAATATAGCTGTTGTTTAAAATATTCGAAGAAAGAACACAAAAGCCTTCTTTTAAAATATCTTTTGTGTCAAATTCCGGGCATAGTTCATATAGTGATTCAAGGTAGGGAACACCGAAATCAATAAGAACCCGTTCAAACCCATTTTCATCATTACTGCTTGTCCTGTGCATTATGTAGGGGGATATCATAACGATATCGCCTGCGTTGATAACGAAAACCCTGTCTTTTATAAAATATGTTCTGCAACCTTCAAGCTGTATGTATATTTCGTAATGAGGATGACAATGGCATTCGTACATACGCATAGCTTTTGAGGAGTGCATATGCTCAACACCGATTTCAAAACCGTTTCGAATAATGTCATAGGCATAACTCTGCAAATTTTTCACCTCCATGTCAGTTCATAACTATACTATAACACAAAAAAATGAAAATGTAAAGCAAAAAATGTCCTTTTTTAATAAAATTTAAAAAAATATGTGCAAATTTCCGCAAAATTTGCTGTTTTAAAGTAAAAGTGACAGCAAAATCAAGGTAGTATATCCCGGAACCCCAAAAATTGATATGAATAAAACGGTAAGCGGGTTAATTCCAATACAGAAATTAAACGGTTTACCAATAATATTTGTTATTAAAAGAAAAACTACCGAAAGCAGGACAGCTTTAACCTCCTTCCACATAAAGCGAAGAGGGTAGGCGATTATAAGCAGTAGTATTATACCTGCAAATACTAATATCGCATAGGTTATTATATCAATCAATGGATTCACTTCCCGGACTTATATTCATATAACATAAGTATGTCCGATAAGTGTGTTTTATGTTAAATATGGGCTGTTAAAAAACAGCCCATATAAAGGCGGTTCAGCTTAGGGAGAAATCGGTTTTAGCTTGATATTTTTCGTTAATACAAAATAAAAAAATGCGGAAATACGCCAGTATTACCGCATTTTTTATATGTTGTATTATTCA
>JAZQCS010000118.1:0-24807 GCA_045546415.1 Clostridia bacterium
GGGGGACCACCGAAGGTGGTGGAGGGATAAGGCGACCTTACTTTTTACGGCAAGAAACAATCCCTCAGTCATCAATAGTTCACTGTGTGAACTATGCTGACAGCTCCCTTTACACAAGGGAGCCTCAAGGGAGCCTTTGATGCATGGTATCTGAATTATACCGTACTTATATAAAGAATGTCTTTTTTGATTAAAGAAGAAAGGAAAGAAAGATGAATAAAGAAATTGCAAAGATTATCAATAAGGTTATACTTGCAGAGCGGACAATTCATATTAAGCTTTTGGGCGACTCTATTACTCATGGTGTAGGTGGAACAGGGTTTGAACAGAATGGGGAAACCATTGTTAATGGGTTTGCCCGTAATAAGGACGGATACTGTTGGGCAAAGCAGTTCAAGGAGTATATGGAGTCACAATACGATTGTACTGTGACCAATAATGCATGCAGTGGCACAAAGATAGAGTTTGTAATTGATAATTTTGAACAACTTGTTGATATTGATGATGATATTGTTATATGTATTATAGGAACGAATAACCGCCATCAGTATTTTGCCGATACTCCCAAACACGCGAAGCGTGAGTATATGGAAATTTTCTACGGAAATATCATTAAATTATATGATAAGTTCAAAGAAATGGAAAAAGATGTGATTTTTGTTGCTAACATTCCTGCTTCGGCAGAAGATGAAAAAGATGGTCCGGATTTTTGGAGAATTTTCCATATGAACGATGTAAACGACCTTTATATGAAGGCGTCAACTGTTTGTGGTTTTCCTTTTATCAGTATGTATTCGCAGTTTTTGGAATATTGCGAGCTGAAGGGAATAACTGTTGATTCTCTTCTTGTGGATGGGTTACATCCCGGCGATAAAGGGCATGATATCATATTCAAGCTTTTATTGAAAGAGCTTGGTATCGGGAGAGCTGTTTAAGAAACATCGTCGAAAAGATAGGTATCATGATTATGCAGACTTTATAAAAAAGTATGTGGAGAGTGGAAGAAAATGAAAATAGGAATATTCACCGATTCACATTTTAGTTCCGCTAAACTAACTTGTGGCAATCGATACAACAGTAAATCTTTGGAAAAGATAAAACAAGCATATAAAGTTTTTGGTGCGGAAAAATGTGATTTGGTAATCTGTCTTGGAGATTTGATAGATAGAGAGGATGAGCATGAAAGGGAAATTGATAATCTGAAAAAGGTTTCAAAAGTTTTATCAGATTATGATATCAAAACCTATATAATTATGGGCAATCACGATGCATTTGCATTTGATGTAGAAGAATTTTACAACATCGTGGGAGAACAATATAAACCTGAAAACATATATGCTGATACAAAAAATCTTGTTTTCCTGGATGCTTGTTATTTCAGAAACGGTGCACACTATAAACCGGGGGATTCTGATTGGACAGATACTTGTTATCCTATGGTGGACAAGCTTGAAAAGTTGCTGAACGATATTGATGGTGATGTATATGTCTTTATGCATCAGAACATTGATCCGGTGATTGATTTTAATCACAGGATTTCTAATTGTAATGAGGTACGGTCAATATTAAAGAACAGCAATAAAGTAAAAACGGTATTTCAAGGGCACTATCATCCGGGTATGGAATCAGAACATGATGGAATAATGTATATAACATATCCTGCTATGTGTGTAAATGAAAAGGCATATTATGTGATTGAAATATAGTATACATACTCCGGATAAATTAAATACATTGTCATTCATATTATATGGTCTTTATATAAGAAATGTTGAAATTTGGCGAAACCAAAAAGCCTCCCCTGTGTAAGGGGAGGTAGGTTTGCAAAGTTAAACCGAAGGTTTTACTTTTGGCAACTCGGAGGGGTTGTAAATGGATCAACGAAAACAATCCCTCAGTCATCAATAGTTCACTGTGTGAACTATGCAGACAGCTCCCTTTAGGCAAGGGAGCCTTTGAAAGGAAGTGCATACATATATGAAAAGGATTGAAAAAACTAATTGTATAATACATATCATTATGTGTGTTTTAAACCTTGGCTCAATATTTTACGCTTTTATGGTTAGTAGTATAGGAACACCATTGTATAGTTTTTTCAGACGATTAAGTTTGGCTTTTAGTATGTCGTTACTCTTTATGAGAATCGTATATTTACAATACATTATTTTCGGTTTAATAGCTATATTCACGATAATTAAGTATATAATTTCTATTAAAAATAAAGAGATTATAATAAGAAATATCTGGACTGATGTTATTTTGTGGACAATAACTATATTTGAATTGATTTATCTTGAAAGGGCCTTTGAAGCAATCATTTCATTCTAGGCTCTAACCAGACACGAACTTGACGCCAAAAAGGTTTGCATCTAAACCTTATGTCTCGCAATTACTAAAAATCATGGCATCCAGATTATACAGTCTTTATATACGGAGGTAATAAAATGAGTATGCTTACTATAAAAAACTGTTCTTCTCTTGAAAAAATTTTGCCGGTATCCCAATGCTTATGTAAAGAAACAAACAGCGGAAGCTGTCTTTTAAATGAGGAATTTTCCTGGCAGATTGCATACAAGGCGGAGGAATATAATCCCATATGTGTATCGGGTGACGGCATCTATGTTGAAATTGATTCGGACATTGCAGAATATGTATCCGTTTTCAAAACGAAATGTGTCCCGGTAATGCGTGCTACTAATGATAATCCGGATGCACAGTACATAACAGCCGATGCAGGCTTTATTCCTGATGTTCTTGAACCCTATACCGGCTGTATCGGGGTAAGCAATGAGGTTTACCGATCAATCTGGATAAGTGTTAAACCGGGTAAAAAGGTTAAACCGGGCAAACACACAGTAAAGGTTAATTTCAAGTTCTGGAATGAAATTGTGGGAATAAGTGAATTTATCCTTGAGGTCATCGGCAAAGCTTTGCCTGAGCTTGATATTCCCAACACAAACTGGTTTCACAGCGACTGCATTGCAACAATTCACGATTGCAAGGTGTTTTCACGCAAGCATTGGAGTCTTATTGATAAATATATGAAAATGGCGTCGGAACATGGTGTGAATATGATGCTTACTCCCATTGTAACCCCGGCTCTTGATACAAAAAAGGGAGCAGAACGCCCTACAGTTCAGCTTGTTGATATTTCGTATGAAAGCGGTAAATACAGCTTCGGTTTTGAAAAGCTTGACAGGTGGCTTAAACTTTGCCGTAAAAACGGTATAAAATACATTGAGGTTGCCCACCTTTTCTCCCAATGGGGCGGAGAAAACACTCCAAAGGTTGTGGTGAAGGAGAACGGCAAAGAAATTAAAAAATTCGGATGGCATACCGATGCATTGTCGGAAGATTATAAGGAGTTCCTGAAACAGTTTGTGCCTGCTGTGGCAAATCATCTCAGCGAAAACTGGGACAAGGAAAAAATTTATTTCCACCTTTGTGACGAACCTGCCGCAGACCATATTGAACATTATTCAAAGCTTTACGAACTTGTAAAACCGCTTATTTCGGGCTTCAGGCAGATGGATGCTCTTTCGAGCTACGAGTTTTATAAAAAAGGTTGTGTGGATGTACCTGTAGTAAACACCCCTCACGCTCACGATTTTCTCGGAAAGGGTATTTCTGAGGTGTGGGTTTACACCTGCTGCTGCCCTCATAATTACGGCTACAGTAACCGCTTTATAGCTATGCCCTCATGGCGTAACAGAATTCTTGGTTTACAGATGTATAAATTCGATGTTAAGGGCTTCCTTCATTGGGGGTACAATTTTTACTATTCAAGGCTTTCAATTCATCCAATTAACCCATACATAAACAACGATGCCGAGGGTGCTTTCCCTGCAGGAGACGGCTTTGGGGTATATCCCGTACCGGAGGGCTGTATACCATCAATTCGATACAAGGTTTTCAATCAGGGCTTGCAGGATATGATGGCGGCGAAGCTGCTTGAAGCTCTGGCAGGTAAGGATGAGGTAATGAAGCTTGTGGAATCAGAGGGTAAGGTTGATTTCAACATCTGTCCGGAAAATGCCGAGTTCATACTTAATGCAAGAGAAAAAATAAATCGGAAAATTAAGGAATATATAGAGGAGAAATAAACTATGGAATTCTGGGGTCAGGTTATAAGCATTGTGGCAATGGCAGTTATTATACTTTCTTTTCAATGCAAAAATAACAAAAAGCTTGTTTTTGTAAAGGGAATAGGTGCGTTTCTGTTTGCTGTCAGTTTTTTTATGGTAGATCAGCCTACAGCGGCAGCGTTTAATGTCATTGCGGTTATATGGTCGTTTATGAATAACAATGCCCGGCTGAAAAATAAAATCTGTTTTGGTACATTCTGCGTGGTATACTTGATAATTACCCTTATTACATTCGAAAAAACCTGGTCCTTTGTGAGCGTGTGGGCATTTATCCTTATGTTGGTACAAATTGCGGATTTGTACTCGGCATGGTATTGCAGCGGTAAGCTTATACGCAACATCAGGTTTTTCATAATATCTCCCGCATGGCTCATAAACAATACCCTTATCGGTTTAAATATTGGCGGAGCTATATGCGAGGTTTTCATTATGGTTTCAGTTATTGTTTCCTTTGTCAGGTACAGAAAAAACGGGTTTGAGGAATAAAATTTACTATTTACTTTTTTCTGTTTTTGTGATATAATCAGGTAAAACACAAATCGGAGGCGATTTTTAATGACAGCAGCAGAAAAAGACATTAAACTCCTTGAAGAGCTTTATGCAGGCAGAAGAGCATTCCACGGTGAAATGCACAACCATTCGGCATCGGGTGGTACAAGTGACGGAAAAACAACTCTTGCCGGCTGGAGAAAGGGCATGGAGGAATTCTCTCTCGATTTCGTTGCAATTCTTGACCACCGCCAAGTAAGGCATATGTATCAGCCGGAGTGGGAGGACGGCTTGTTTATTGCAGGCACCGAGCCCGGAACAGGCATTGTAAACGATGTATACAAAAAAATGGTAGTGGAAAATGAAATGCACTACAATATGATTTTTGAAGGACCCAAACCCCTTGAAGAAATCCTTTCCCAGTTCCCGGAATTTGAATTTGAAGGGGGAGTGGAGGGACATTTTGTTCATCCCGTATTTACCCATGAGCGTATGCAGGAGCTTATAAGAGCCGTTAAGGCAAAGGGCGGTTTCTTTGTACATCCACATCCCAGACAGTGTGCACGCTATACCGACTGGATGGATTATTACCGTGACGAGGAAATCGGTCTTGAGGTTTTCTACGGCTTTATGACAAGTGATGCCACTAAGGACAACTACAAGCTGTGGACTCTTTTCCTGGAAAAGGGCAAGCATGTATGGGCAATTGCCGGCGGTGATAATCACGCTGATCCCAATGCTGAGGCGCTTACTACCATCTATGCCGAAGACCGCAAGAATAAGTATTATCTGTCACATCTTCGTGTTGGTGATTTTGTGTGCGGTCCCGTTGGTATCCGTATGTGTGTAGGTGACACCCTTATGGGCAGCAGATGTAAATTTGACGGTAAACGCCTTGTGGTATCTGTTGGTGATTTCCATAAGAGAGTAAACAAGCCTGACCATAAATTCCGTCTTGATTTGCTTGATGATAAGGGCGTTGTGGCAAGTAAGGAAATTACCTGTACAGACACATCATATCTGGCGATTGATGCGGATGTAAATGTAAAATTCTACCGTGCAGAGGTGTTTGATGTTACTGAGAATGTTCGCATCGGTATCGGAAACCCCATCTGGAATGAATAAAAAAGTATTATGGGAGGGTATATATGCCCTCCCTTTTTGAATACAATCGGGTAAATTGTGAATCCCCTGTGCAATGTCAAAATGTAGTGGCGACCATTGGTCGCCCCTGCTATCTTGTAACATCTTAAACTTTACATTTGGACATTATCTCTCCCTCAGTCGGCAAAGCCGCCAGCTCCCTCGTCAGAGGGAGCTGTGGTTCGCCTCCCTCTGACGAGGGAGGTGTCATTTGCGATGCAAATGACGGAGGGAGAGAATATAAAGTTTTAGGTGTTACAATGCACTACGAAAATATGTATAAAAATAACCCTTTCCGTTTGGAAAGGGTTATTTTGCATTTTTCCCTTGCACTTTTCGGTATTTTGTGGTAAAATATATGTATAATCATTTTACTTACAGAAAGGATTTATACAAATGGAAATTTTACAGCAATTATCCGAGGAGCTTGGTATAGCTCTTTCACAGATAGAAAGTACAGTTAAGCTTATTGACGAGGGAAACACCATTCCCTTTATTGCCCGTTACCGTAAGGAGGTAACCGGAGGTCTTGACGATACCGAGCTGAGAAAACTTTTTGACCGTCTTACATACCTGCGCAACCTGAACGAAAAGAAGGAGGATGTTATCCGCCTTATCGGTGAGCAGGAAAAGCTTACCCCGGAAATTGAAGAAGCAATTAAAAATGCAAAAACAATTACAGAAATTGAGGATATTTACCGTCCATTCCGTCCCAAGAGAAGAACAAGGGCTACCATTGCCAAGGAAAAGGGCTTAGAGCCTCTTGCAACTCTTATTATGGAACAGCAGGAGCAGGATATTGAAGCTTGTGCCGCTCAGTTTATTGACACAGAAAAAGGCGTTGAATCCGTAGAGGATGCCATTTGCGGTGCTATGGATATTATTGCCGAAGAAATTTCAGATAATGCGGATTTCAGAAAGCTTGTCCGTGAATATACCTACAAAAACGGAACAATCACCTCTAAAGGTGACAGCGAGGACGAGGCAAGTGTTTATTCCCAGTATTTTGATTTTGCAGAGCCCTCTGCAAAAATTGCAAACCACCGTGTGCTTGCTCTTGATCGCGGAGAAAAAGAGGGTGCGCTGAAGGTTAAGCTTGAAATTGACAATACCCTTATTCTGCAGACCTTTCACCGCAAGCTGACAAAGGGAACATCTCAGCAAGCTGAAGAGATAATTGACCGTGCGGCAGAGGACAGCTACACAAGGCTTATTGCACCTTCAATTGAAAACGAAATAAGAAACATTCTTACCGATAAAGCTCAGGAAAGCGCTATTGAGCTGTTCTCAAAGAACCTTTCGCAGCTTCTTCTTGCACCCCCCATTAAAGGTTACACCGTCCTTGCTCTTGACCCGGGCTTCAGAACCGGTGACAAAATGGCGGTTGTTGACGAAACAGGTAAGGTGCTTGATACCGGTGTGGTTTACTGTACACTTCCCAATCACGACCTTGAAAAGGCTAAAAAGATTGTTCTTTCTGCAATTAAGAAACACAATGTTGATGTTGTTGCAATCGGTAACGGAACTGCCTCCCGTGAAACAGAAAAGTTTGTGGCAGACCTTCTTCCTGAGGCGGGCAGAGATGTTAAATATGTAATTGTAAGTGAAGCGGGTGCTTCGGTTTATTCCGCATCAAAGCTCGGTGCAGAGGAATTCCCGGATTACGATGTTGCTCTCCGCAGTGCAGTTTCCATTGCAAGAAGACTTGAGGACCCTCTGGCGGAGCTTGTTAAAATTGACCCTAAATCCATCGGGGTAGGTCAGTATCAGCACGATATGAACCAAAAACGCCTCAGCGAGGCTCTTGGCGGTGTGGTTGAGGCCTGCGTTAACAGCGTGGGTGTTGATGTGAATACTGCATCTCCCTCTCTTCTTTCCTATGTTTCAGGCATAAACAGTTCAATTGCTAAAAACATTGTGGTTTACCGTGAGGAAAACGGAGCCTTTACCGACAGAAAACAGCTTAAAAAGGTAAGTAAGCTTGGTGACAAGGCGTTCACACAGTGCGCCGGCTTCCTTCGTATCCGCGACGGTAAAAATGTGCTCGATAACACAGCGGTTCATCCGGAATCATATGACCTTGCAGGTGAACTTCTTCAGGCTTGTGGATATGCGGAAGAGGATGTTAAAGGCGGTAATATCGGTGAACTGCGTTCGAGGGTTAAAAATGTAAAGCTTGAGGCTCTTGCCGAAAAGCACGGTGTGGGACTTCCTACAGTTGAAGATATTATAAACGAGCTTGTAAAACCCGGTCGTGACCCTCGTGATGAGCTTCCGGGCCCCATACTTCACAGCGAGGTCATGAGCATTGAAAATTTAAAACCGGGTATGGTACTTAGCGGAACGGTGCGAAATATCTGCGATTTCGGTGCCTTTGTGGATATTGGCGTACACCAGGACGGTCTGGTACACATTTCGCAGATTTGCGATAAATTCATAAAACACCCAATGGATGTGCTTTCGGTAGGAGATATTGTAAAAGTGAAAATTGTGGATATTGACACAAAAAAAGGAAAAATATCTCTTAGTATGAGGCAAATTTGACCATGAATTGTGCATTATTGTGCATAATACCCAATAATTTGTACTTTATTTCTACATTTTAGCTATTTAAAAAGAGAGAAAAATGTGGTAAAATATACTTATATCATAGTATACTTTATTTATAATATTACAGGAGGTCAGTTAAATGGCAGGTTTGGAACTCAAACACATCTACAAAAGATATCACGGTGGCGTGGAAGCGGTTAAGGATTTTAACCTTGTAATTCCCGATAAAGAATTCGTAATTCTTCTTGGTCCTTCAGGTTGCGGTAAATCTACAACTCTTCGTATGATTGCGGGTCTTGAAGAAATCAGTGAAGGTGAACTTTACATTGATGACAGACTGGTTAACGACGTTGCTCCCAAAGACAGAGACATCGCAATGGTTTTCCAGAACTACGCTCTTTATCCTCATATGACAGTTTTCGAAAATATGGCTTTTGGTCTTAAACTTCGCAAAACTCCCAAGGATGAAATTAAGAGAAGAGTTGACGAAGCAGCTAAAATTCTTGATATTGCTCATCTTCTTGACAGAAAGCCCAAGGCTCTTTCCGGTGGTCAGAGACAGCGTGTGGCACTTGGTCGTGCTCTTGTTCGTGAACCTAAGGTATTCCTTATGGACGAACCTCTTTCCAACCTTGATGCTAAGCTTCGTGCACAGATGAGAACAGAAATCAACAAACTTCATCAGCGTCTTCAGACAACCTTCATTTACGTTACTCATGACCAGGTTGAAGCTATGACAATGGGTACCAAGATTGTTGTTATGAAAGATGGCGTTATTCAGCAGATTGATGCTCCTCAGGTACTTTACGAGAACCCTGTTAACCTGTTCGTTGCAGGCTTTATCGGAAGCCCCCAGATGAACACAGCTGAATGTACAGTAACAAAAGAAAACGGTGAATATTTCGTTCACATTGGCGAAGCTTCCTTCAAAATTCCTGCAGACAGAGCTAAGAAGCTTGACGGTGTTGAAATTGAAGGTAAGGAATTCATCTTCGGTATCAGACCCGAAAACGTACATGACGAGGAAATTTACCTTTCAACTCTTGAAAGCAAGGTTGATGTTGATGTTGATATTACCGAAGCAATGGGTGCTGAAACTCAGCTTTACATTGTTCTTGAAGGTAACAATTTCATCGCAAAGGTTAACCCCCGTTCTACAGCTAAAGCGGGTGACAAAATCACAATTGCTCTTGATATGGAAAAGATGCACTTGTTCGATAAGGAAACAACACTTGCCATTATCTAAATCTTTCAAGAAATACCCCGAGGCTATCCGTGAGGATAGCCTTGTTTTTCCGTTAAGAATTAAGGTGATATGCATATGAATGAAAAAGATTATATTAACGAACTTATAACAGCCTTAAGCAATATTAATTCTCCCGATGAAATAAAGTTGTTTCTGGGTGAACTGTGTTCGGAATCGGAGCTTATTGCTATTGCCGAAAGGCTTCAGGTAGCATCGAGACTTGTTAAAGGGGAAATGTATAGCAGTATTGCTGCCGACATGGATGTGAGTTCCAGCCTTATTGCCAAGGTGGATGATGTTATGAAACGCGGAAACGGTGGTTTTGAGCTTGGTGTTGAAGCATCTGAAACTGAGCAGGCTTGCTATGACTGCTTTGCCGAGGTATACGATGCGCTGACCTACGATGTTGAATATGAAGCACGGGTGGATTATGTAACAGGGCTTATTAAGAAATTTTCGGACATTCCCGTTTCCATGGTTCTTGACCTTGCCTGCGGAACAGGAACAGTTTCTGTTATGCTGGCTGACCGGGGATACGATGTTATAGGGGTGGATTCCTCTGCGGAAATGCTTGGACAGGCAAAGAAAAAGCAGGGAGACCGTGACATCTTGTTTTTGAATCAGGAAATGAGTAATTTTGAACTTTATGGTACTGTTGACGCGGTTGTGTGCCTGCTTGACAGCGTAAATTATGTGATTGAGGATGATGAACTTCTAAGCTGTTTCAAATGGGTAAATAACTACCTGAATCCCGGTGGTGTGTTTGTTTTTGATATAAACACAAAGCATAAGCTTGAAAATGTGTTGGCAGGGAATATTTTTAATGACGAAAAAGACGGTGTTTTTTATAGCTGGGAAAACTACTACGATGACGAAGAGAACATCTGTGAGTTTGATTTGAATTTCTTTGTTCAAAACAGAGACGGCAGCTATAAACGCTTTAACGAAATACATTACGAAAGAGCATATACCGACCGGGAAATAAAAGCAATGCTTAAAAAGGCAAAGCTTGAACTTGTGGCGGTTTATGATGATTTAACTGAAAATATTCCGGAAAAAACCAGCGAAAAAGTTTTTTATGTTGCGAAAAAAACAAAGTAGTTAAATGCTTTGGTAAAGGAGTTCTTTTTTATGGCAAAAGCGGATATTATTACAATTATAAAGAAAAATTATCCCGACCTGAGCAAGGGGCATAAAAAAATTGCCGATTATGTACTTTCAAAGTATGATAAAGCGGCATATCTCAATGCTTCTGCTCTGGCAGGTGAGGTTGGCATAAGCGAATCCACCGTGGTGCGTTTTGCATACGAGCTTGGTTGTGACGGCTTTGCTGATTTTCAGAAATCGTTGCAGGAAATAATCCCAAACAAGCTTACCTCGGTGCAGAGGATGGATGTTACTACCGCTCGCATGGGAGACAAGGACATTCTTACCACCGTTATGAATACTGACCTTGAAAAAATTCGTCAGACCCTTGAAGATACTGACCGTGCGGAGTTTTCCGGAGCAGTTGATACCATCCTCCGTGCAAAAACCGTGTACATTTTAGGTGTACGAAGTGCGGCTTCTCTTGCACAGTTTGTTTATTTTTATACAAATCTGCTTCTGCCCAATGTAAAACTTTTACAGACAAGCAGTGCAAGTGAGGTTTTTGAACAGCTTATCCGTACCGATGAGGAGTCTGTTGTGCTTGCAATAAGCTTTCCCAGGTATTCAAAGCGTACTCTGAAGGCTGTTCAGTTTGCATCCTCCAGAGGAAGCAAAATTGTAACTCTTACTAACAGCCCATATGCCCCTATTAACGAATATGCAACTCATAAGCTCATTGCAAGAAGTGATATGGCGTCCTTCGTTGATTCTCTTGTTGCACCTTTAAGCCTTATAAACAGCCTTATTGTTGCAATTGGTATGCATAAAAAGGATGAAATTAAAAACACCTTTGAGGAGCTTGAAAACATCTGGGATGAATATGAGGTGTATGAAAAGCTGGACGGTAAACAAAATGAGTCTGATAAGTAATTTTAACAAGGCAAGATGGTTTGGCGGTCCCTCCCGTGACCCGGGTGAAAACTTTGCCGCAAAGCAGCTTGCAAAAAAAGGATATAAAATTGTTTACAGAAACTATGATGTGGGCTTTGCGGAAATTGACCTTGTGGCAGAAAAAAAGGGGATAATTGCTTTTGTAGAGGTGAAACAGCGAAAAACCGCGGCTTTCGGACTTCCCTGCCAGGCAGTGGGAACCGAAAAACAAAGAAAAATCCGCCGTGCGGCGGAGCATTATTTAATGAAAAACAAAACAGAAAAACAGCCCAGGTTTGATGTGATGGAAATTTACGGTGTTTGCGACGGCATGGAAAAACCCCGGGCAAGACATATTGAAAACGCATTCTGAGGAGAATAAAAATGGAACTTGGCGGCATTGTAGCAAATCAGGTAATTATAATTTTCGGTCTTATTGTTATAGGCTTTTTCCTTACAAAACGGAAAATGCTGGGAGAAAAAGGCGTAAAGGATATGACAGCACTTCTTCTGTATGTGGTAACGCCCTGCGTGCTCATAAAATCCTACCGTAAGCCCTTTGAGGCATCTGAGGCAAAACAGCTTATAACGGCGGCTGTGTTTACACTTGTTGTTCACATAATTGCAATTGTAATTTCCACCCTGGTTTTTCATAAAAAGGATGAAAAGCTTCGTTACCGTGTGAACATTTTCAGCTCGGTATATTCCAACTGTGGTTTTATGGCAATTCCTCTTATGACCGCGGCAATGGGTGATATCGGAGTATTTTACGGCTCTATGTACCTTGCTATTTTTACAATTATTTACTGGATTCACGGAGTTTATGTGTGTACCGGTGGTGACAAAAAAGAGATTTCCTTGAAAAAGTGTTTTTTGAACCCCGGTTTTATCGGTACGGTAATAAGTATGGTGCTTTTTGCAAGCAGCTTCTGGTTCAGGGAATATCCTACCCCCATAAAAACCGTACTTGGAACAGTAACCGATATTGTTGATTACATGGCGGGTCTTAACACCCCCGTTGCTATGCTTGTGCTTGGCTATTACCTTGCAAATGTGAATTTTGCAAAATGCCTTAAAAAACCGGCAATATATGTTATTTCCCTGTTGAGACTGCTTATTATACCAATTCTTGCAATAGGAGTGGCTTATGTAATGGGTATGAATCCCACGGTGGCAAAAGCAGTAATAATTCCTGCAGCTTGTCCCACAGCAACAGTTGCAACTCTGTTTGCAGCACGGTTTAACCTTGATGCAGAGCATTCGGCGGAAATTGTATCCTTTACAACCCTTCTTTCAATTGCAACAATACCTGCAGTTGTAATGCTTGCGGAAATGGTAATTAAATAGTTTCGCTTGCATAACGCCTCCCTCTGATGAGGGAGGTGGCAAAAATCTCTGATTTTTGACGGAGGGAGAGAGATTGAAAGAATATAACAAAGACTTTATCCCTTTGGCAAAAGAGTTAAGAAAAAATATGACGCCATGGGAAAGAAAACTATGGTATAATTTTTTGAAAACTTATCCGTTAAGATTTCAACGACAGAAGGTAATCGGAAATTATATAGTAGATTTTTACTGTGCTAAAGCCAGGTTGGTTGTGGAACTTGATGGAGGAGGACATTTTGCTACGGAACAGGCAGAAAAAGATGCTGTTCGCACAAGAGCATTGGAATCGATGAATCTGATTGTGTTGAGAATTTGTAATTTGGATATTGATCGTAATTTTAAAGGTGTATGCGAATATATAGATTTGACGGTTAAGAAGCTCTCTGTAATAAAATGAAATAGTACTACCCCTCAGTCAAGCTTATCGCTTGACAGCTCCCCTGACAAGGGGAGCCGAGCCAAAGCCTTCCTTTATCAGGGATAGAGCCTTTGACTATGGGCGAAGACGGAAGGGTAGTTTGATGATGTTTATTCAATGGATTTTTAAGGTTAAAAGCCGAGAACCTTTTGTTCTCGGCTTTTTGTTATTACTTTGGTTATTTGTTTTGGTTTGAATGGTTGTGTTTATGAGGTTCCACAAGTGGAACAGGAAATTGAAGAAGAGATTGTTGAAGACATCATGAGCGAAAGTGAAGAAACAGTTGAAGAAAAACTTGTTTTTGAACTTGTTGCAGGCGAAAAAGGGGAATACGGCAAAAAACTAATTTTCAACAAGGGTACAGAGTATGAGATAGAACGGTGGTATTATAGTATTCCTATAGGAACATACAAAGTTACAAACATCGGAAAGTATATGGCACCATTAATGATTAATTTTGATGAAATAAACATAAATGAAGAGGGGTGGGAGGAACCGGTAGTTGCTCAAGAGGGACAAATGTTAGAGATTAATCAGGAAACTACAATTTCAATTGAAGAAGGACAGGTTATATATATTCAAGAACCTGCAAAATTTAAGCTTGAAGAACAATAAAGAACAGCCCATAGCGAAAACGCTATGGGCTGTAACTGATTATTGAATGGTTATTAAACTCCTGAGTATGCCGCAAAACCACCGTCAACAGGAACAACAACACCTGTAACAAAACCGGAAGCGTTATCATCAAGAAGATAAAGCACGGTACCGAGAAGCTCTTCGGGTTTACCGAAACGTCCCATGGGTGTTCCTGCAATTATCTTTTCAGAACGGGGGGTAAAGCTGCCGTCGGGGTTAAGCAGAAGCTTTTCGTTCTGTGCGGTTACAAAGAAACCGGGAGCAATGGCATTTACTCTGATGCCTGTGCCTGCAAAATGAACGGCAAGCCACTGTGTAAAGTTGGAAACAGCCGCTTTTGCACCGCTGTATGCGGGGATTTTTGTAAGGGGACAGAAGGCGTTCATGGATGAAACATTAAGAATAACACCGTCACCGCTGCGAACCATATCCTGTGCAAAAACCTGAGTAGGCATAAGTGTGCCCAGGAAGTTCAGGTCAAACACAAAACGGACTCCGCTTTCGTCAAGGTTAAAGAAGGTCTGGATATCATCGCGGTCGATGTCACCTTCCTCGTAATATTCCTTTGTGGTGGTGCCTTTAGGATTGTTTCCGCCTGCACCGTTTATAAGAATGTTAATTTCACCAAGCTCTGCGTGTATTTTATCGTAAGCTGCTTTAAGGCTTGCTTTTTCAAGTACATTTGCCTGAACGGCAATTGCCTTGCCACCCTTTGATGTAATATCATCGGCTACCTTCTGTGCGCTTTCTAAATTTAAATCCACAACAGCAACTGCCGCACCGTTTGCCGCAATTGCCTTTGCAAACTCACTGCAAAGCACACCGCCTGCACCGGTAACTACCGCATTTTTACCTTTAAACATTATTAATTCAACTCCTTTTCTGCTGCTTCAAAAAGACCGTTAATATAAGCCGCACCCAGGGCTCTGTCGTAAAGACCGTAACCGGGTTTGCCTGTTTCACCCCATACCATTCTTCCGTGGTCAGGACGCACATAACCTTTAAAACCGTTTTTAACAGCAGCTTTAACTATAGCATACATATCAAGACTGCCGTTTGCAGTAAGGTGACCGGATTCTTCAAAACCATCTTCGGTAAGAAGAATATTGCGAAGATGAAGAAAATGAATTCTGTCGGCATATTTTGCAACAAGAGCTTCAACATCATTATCTGCACTGCTTCCGAGAGAACCGGTACAAAGTGTAAGACCGTTGTAAGGGCTATCAACAAGCTTTAAGAAGCGGTCAAGGTTAGCCTCGTTTGTGATGATTCTGGGAAGACCGAAAATTGACCATGGCGGATCATCCGGATGAATAGCCATTTTAACATCAACCTGTTCGCAAACAGGGATGATTTTTTCAAGGAAATATTTCATATTTGCCCAAAGGTCCTCTTCGGTGAAATCCTTATACTGGTCAAGAAGAGCGTTAAGACCTTCTTTTGTATAGCTGGAATCCCAACCGGGAAGAGAAAGGTCACCCTTTCTGGGGTCCATGGCATCTACCTGAGCCTGGTTGAAAATAAGGGCGGTTGAGCCATCGGGAAGAACATATTCAAGGTCGCTGCGAAGCCAGTCAAAAACAGGCATAAAGTTATAGCAGATAACCTTAACTCCGCATTTTGCAAGGTTGCGGATATTTTCACAGTAGTTTTCAATGTAACGGTCGCGTGTTGGAAGACCAAGCTTGATATCCTCGTGAACGGGCACGCTTTCAATTACCTCACACTCAAGATTTTTTTCTTTTGCTACAGCTACAAGACGCTGTATTTTTTCAAGAGGCCATACCTCACCTACGGGTACATCATAAATGGCGGAAACAACACCTGTCATACCGGGAATCTGAGCAATATACTCAAGGGGTATGCTGTCTGTTTCGCCATACCAACGGAATGTCATTTTCATGTCAGCAATTCTCCTTATTTTTATAAATTTCTTCTATAACACTCATGGACCGGAGCGCTTCGGAAACATCCCAGTAAGGCACATCCTCACCCTGAAGATTTTTATAGAAGTTTGTAATCAGTTCTTTGTGGCCGGCACCCCAGTAACATTTTCCGGGAGTGTCCCCGTCATCAGCGGCAACAATGTTCAGATTGTTGTCGTAAAGTGTGTTGTTGACATAGCGGTAAACACCTTTTTCAAAGTGCATTTCAATATCCACCGTACTGTCTGTTGTAAAGTTATTTGTGGCAAAGAAAATGCCCTTGGCTCCGTTTTTGAAACGGATGAAGCATTCAGCGGTATCCTCAACCTCAATGTCAAGAAGTCTTCTTGCACAAAAGCCTTTTGCACTTTCAATTTCACCACCGATGTAGCAAAGCAGGTCAAGGGTGTGGATTGCCTGGTTCACCATAAGACCACCGCCTTCGGTTTCCCATTTGCCGCGCCATTCATCGGCATTATAATAATCCATTGTTCGGTGCCATGCCAGAACACCTTTTATACCGATAAGTTTACCGAGTTCAGCTTCATGTTCTTTTATATACTTTATTGAAGGATTCTGTCTGTTCTGGAAACAAACGCAGCATTTTACTCTGCTGTCCTCAACCGCCTCAACAATGCTTTCAATTTCAGAAACTGTAAGTCCTGCAGGCTTTTCGAGAAAAATATGCTTGCCGGTGTCTGCCGCGGCAATTGCCATAGGTCCGTGTAACCAATGGGGAGTACAGATGTGTACTACATCAACCGCAGGATCACCAAGTACCTTTTCGTAATCGTAAACAGCTTTTGCTCCGTATTTTTCGGCAAATTTGTCGGCACGCTCGCGGTTGGTATCGCAAACGGCATAAAGCTCGGCATTTTCGAGTGACTGTATTGCACTTATGTGGACGGGAGCAATGTTTCCGCAACCTATAACGGCAACTTTTAATTTATCCATAGAATATCACCTTATTTTATAATTTTGCAAAGTGCATTGTAAGCAATTTCAAATGTATCAAAACCACTCTTGGGAAGCTTTTTGACAAGGTCGGAGTTTTCAAGCTCTGCAAGACCTTCAAAGGAACCTAAATGAGGTTCAAGAGATGTAAAGCCTTCGTAGCCCATTTCCTTAAGTGAGTTCAGAATGAAAGGAACATTGCCTTCACCGTAGCCGGCCGGAACAACTGTGCAGTCTGCCTTGGAATCCTTTATGTGCATATATGTAATATGATTTTTAAGCAGCTCAAAAGCTCTTTTTGTATCTTCACCGCACTGAACAAAGTTTGCAGGGTCAAAAACAACACCAAAAGCAGGGTTGTCTATATGGTTTACAATGTCCATACAACGGTCAGCGGTATCACCATAGATATCCTTTTCATTTTCGTGAAGAAGAATAACACCGTTTTCTTCCGCAATGTCAACCATTTCCTTAAACTGAGCCAGAACCTTTTCTTTATAATCCGCAGCTTTTCCTTCAGGAACAAAGAAGCTGAACACACGGATGTATTTTGTATCAAGAATTTTTGCGGTTTTTATAACTCTGCGAAGAACCTCCTTGTGGGCTTCAAAATCATCGTTAATGCCGATTTTACCAATAGGAGAACCGATAGAAGAAACCTTGATGCCTGCAGCATCAAGCTTTGCCTTAACGGCTTTAGCTTCATCCTCGGAGAGAACGGAAATGTTTTTGCCGTCAATGCCACGGGGTTCGATGTAACTGATACCCAGCTTTTTGAGACCTTCAATCTGTTCGTCAAAGTTTGAACTGATTTCATCTGCGAAACCTGTTATTGTAAAATTTGCCATTTTGTATGACCTCCTAAAATATTACTATTTATATAATACACCAAAATAAAAAAAATTTCAAGGTAATACTTGCATAAAATATTGCAAATCTTGCAAAAATGTAAAAAGAGTGCCGGAAAACCGACACTCTCTGTTTGAATTACTTATTAAGGTTTGCTTCAAGTTTAGCAAGTTCCTCTTCCATTTCTAAAAGCAATGGCAGAAAAAACGCCGAGTAGAAACCCGGCGTTCATTATGATTTTTACTTAAGGTTGTTTTCAAGTTTGGTAAGCTCTTCAGCCATAGCTAAAAAGAAATGGAAGAAAAAAAGAGTGCCGGAAAACCGACACTCTCTGTTTGAATTACTTATTAAGGTTTGCTTCAAGTTTAGCAAGTTCCTCTTCCATTTCTTTTGGAAGTCTGTCGCCAAACTGTGCAAAGTACTTTTTGATACCTGTTGCTTCATCTTCAATATCTTCAATCCAATGTTCTTTATCAACTGTAAGAAGAGCTTCAATGTCAGCCTTTGTCATATCAAGACCGGTTGTGTCAATGTCCTCTGCGTTAGGAACATAACCAATAGCTGTTTCTTTTGCATCAACCTTACCTTCGCAACGGTCAAGTATCCAAAGAAGAACTCTCATGTTGTCACCGAAACCGGGCCACATAAAGTTACCTTCTTCATCTTTTCTGAACCAGTTAACATGGAAGATTTCAGGTGCCTTGTCACCAAGTTTTTCACCCATCTCAAGCCAATGACCCCAGTAATCAGCCATATTGTAGCCAACGAAGGGTTTCATTGCCATGGGGTCACGGCGAACAACGCCTACTGCACCTGTAGCTGCAGCTGTTGTTTCGGATGCCATTGTAGCACCTACGAATGTACCGTGCTGCCAGTCTCTTGACTGGTAAACAAGGGGAGCACACTTAGCGCGTCTGCCACCGAATACGATTGCAGAAATCGGAACGCCCTGGGGATTTTCAAATTCCTTGGAAATGCAGGGGCAGTTCTTTGCAGGAGCTGTGAAGCGGGAGTTGGGGTTAGCAAGCTTGCCGCCTTCAGCGGTAAATTCTTTACCATTAACCTGAAGTCCTGTCCATTCTGTAGCGTTTTCGGGAGGATTCTTATCAAGACCTTCCCACCAAACTGTCATATCATCATTGTTGATAGCAACATTTGTGAAAATGGTGTTTTTCTTTGTGGATTCAAGCGCATTGAAGTTGGTTTTTTCGCTGGTACCGGGAGCAACGCCAAAGAAACCTGCTTCGGGGTTCATAGCCCAAAGTCTGCCGTCTTCACCGATTCTCAGCCAGGAAATATCGTCACCAACTGTCCATACCTTGTAGCCCTTGTTTTTAAGATATTCCGGAGGAATAAGCATTGCAAGGTTTGTTTTTCCGCAGGCACTGGGGAATGCTGCACAGATATACTTAACTTCGCCCTGAGGATTCTCAACGCCAAGGATAAGCATATGTTCAGCCATCCAGCCTTCTCTCTTACCCATTGCACTTGCAATACGGAGAGCGAAGCACTTTTTACCGAGAAGAACATTACCGCCGTAAGCAGAGTTGATGCTCCAGATGGTGTTGTCCTGAGGGAAATGAACGATGTATCTTTCGTCGGGGTTAACATCTTTTTTAGCGTGAAGACATTTAACAAAATCTTCACCTTCGTCAAGCATTTTTATGGCATCCATACCAACACGGGTCATAATGTCCATATTAAGAACAACGTAGATGCTGTCAGTAATTTCAACGCCTACCTTTGCAAAGGGAGAACCGTAAACACCCATGATGTAGGGGATAACATACATTGTTCTGCCTTTCATGGAACCGTCATAAAGTTTGCTGAGCATTGCATAAGCTTCAGAGGGCTCCATCCAGTTGTTGATGGGACCTGCTTCTTCCTTGGTAGGAGTGCAGATGAAGGTTCTGTCCTCAACGCGTGCTACATCGTTAACTGCAGTTCTGTGATAGTAACAACCGGGAAGCTTTTCCTGGTTAAGTTCTATCATTTCACCGGTTTTAACAGATTCTTTTCTGAGCTCTTCAATCTGAGCTTCGTCGCCTGTAATCCAGACAACATTGTCGGGCTTAACAAGGGCTTTCATTTCTTCGAGCCAAGTTAAGACTTTCTGATTCTTTGTCATTTTCGTACCTCCTGTTATTTTCAGCAGTTAAAACTGCATTTTTTATGTGGTTATGCCACCGGAAAACTTATTTTTTTAATTTGCTAAAAATATAACAAAGTTAAAAGGGAAAATTTTCCTATTTTCTATATTTCTCTGTTTAACCTGAAAATCCTTCTTTTTTTTTAAGTTTATAAATTTTCCACAAAATAATCAGCCAAAGCGGCATAATTTTGTAAGGATAGTGCCTCACCGCGGACGGTGGGGGAAAGACCGAGACTTTCAAGGGCTGCAAGAGTTTTTTCTTTAGGAATGCCGGCACCGGTAGAAAGGCTGTTTGTAAGGGTTTTGCGTCTCAGGGCAAAGCCGCCTTTTATTATGCGGAAAAGCATTTTTTCATCCTTTACATCAACCGGAGGCTTGTCCAGGATTTCAAGCTTTACAACGGCAGAATCTACCTTGGGGGCGGGCATAAAGTTTTCGGCAGGGACAATTTGTGTGATTTCCGCTTTTGCACGGTATTGTACAGCAAGGGAAATTGCTCCGAAATCCTTTGAGCCGCTGTCTGCAACAAGACGCTCGGCAACCTCCTTTTGTACCATAACTGTTATTGACGAAACTGCGCTTTTATATTCAAGCAACCGCATAATTATGGGAGTTGTTATATAATAGGGCAGATTTGCCGCTACCTTTACCTTTTTGTTTTCGAATTTCTCACTTAGAAGCTCGTCCATGAAAAGCTTCATAAAATCCGCATTTATAACCTCAGCATTAGGGTAATCCGCAAGGGTTTCGGCAAGAATCGGCAACAGCAGAGTGTCAATTTCAACTGCAACTACCTTTGCACCGGTCTGCGCAAGCTTGCAGGTGAGAACACCTATTCCGGGACCGATTTCCAGAACTCCGTCGTCAGCGGTAATTTCACTTGATTTTACAATACCGTCAAGCACCTCTTCGTTTATTAAAAAGTTTTGACCAAGGGCTTTTTTAAAGGTTTTGCCGTGTTTTGCCATAAGCCGTTTGATTTCGGCAGGGTTGGTAAGCTTATACATAAAATTTCTCCTTTGTGTTATTCAGGCAGAATATATACTCTCATTTTCCGTACACCATTCTGTGCCGCTTCGGCATAGGTTGGTACCCACATATCTATGGTGTTTCCTTTTATCATACCACCGGTATCCCCGGCTACAGCGTAGCCGTAATCCGCTTTTCCGTCAAGAGACTGAACATAAACCCTTGTACCCAGAGGTATAACCTTTGGGTCAACGGCAATAACTCCCCGTCTGGTGCCAATACCTGTTGCAGTTGCACCGTGGAGGATGTATGAATAAGCTTTGCAATCGATATATTCACAGGAGGCAAGTACACTTACGGTTTCGGGTGTTGCCTTTTCTGTTAAAGCCGTAGTTTCTTCAGCTCCGTATTCAACAACCTCAGTTACGGGTTTTTTTATTACATTTTCTGCAACGAGCTCTCTTGAGGTTTCGGTTCCGTTTGTAATGGTAACCCGGTAAACTGCTTCGCGGATACCATTTTCACCTGCTGTTACAATGTTTGAAGAATTGCGTTTCATAGAGGAATTGGCACGGAATTTTCTGTTGAAAGGGATTTCCTCCGCAGTCCGTTCCTCGTTTACCTGTATCCGGGTAACAATCACTTTGGTGCCGGAATTCACAACAGTATCGGGTGAAGGTGAAACCACATCGTGCTCACCCAAGGTAATGCCTTCATATTCAAAAACCTCACTTAAGGGCTTTGGTACAGTATATACGGTAAAGCTGTCGGTTCCGAGAGTGATTTCAAGGGGGAAAGCGCGTTTGACTGAAACAGTTACTCCCTCCTCAAGAAAGAGAGGCTCAACCTCATCACCTTGCCCAAGAACAATGCCGTTGCGGGAAAGCAAGGTTACGGCGGATTTTGCCGGAGTGGTTACCGTAAAAGTTTTGCCGTCTGCATTAACGGTTACTGTTTTAAACTGCTGTGTTGCCGAATGAATGAAAAAAACCGTTGCCACCGATATAAGGACGGCAAGCAGAACACTTCTTTTTGAAAAAAACTTAAAAAAGTCTCTTAATTTTGCGAACATTGTAACTCCTCCATTTTCGTGCTGATTTCATCAGCTGTGTTTTATGGCGGTTTGTTATTACCTGACCATTTTACCATATTTTTTATTTTATGTCAATTTTAACCTCGTTGAAATTATTATGCACAACGGGGATATGAATATCCCTTTTTTTTAAAAATCTACCTGAAAAAAGCATAGTTGCAGCAAGGGTTGAGGACAAAATCAAAATTTCACGAAAAAAATGCATAAATGCAACGGGTTATAATTGTGCAAAGTGCTGAAAATTCACATAGGTATTTATCTTTGAGAAAAAAAAGAGTATAATTATATAAGATATAAAAGAATTGGAGATTTAATTGTATGACAGATTCATTTAGTGGAAATATACATTTTATAGGCGTAGGCGGTATAAGTATGAGTGCTCTTGCGGAAATTCTCATAGACCGCGGCTGTAAGGTTTCAGGGTCGGACAACAACGAAAATGCGCTTACAGACCACCTGTGCGAAAAGGGAATGACCTTTTTTAAGAGTCACAGCGCGGAAAACATAGCAGAGGATACAACACTTGTGGTGTATACTGTGGCTGTTAAATACGACAATGCAGAGCTTGTTGAGGCACGGAGAAGGAAAATCCAGGTTATACCGCGGTCAAAACTTCTTGGTAAAATTATGGAGCAATACCGATATCCCGTTGCAGTGGCGGGTACTCACGGGAAAACCACAACAACTTCCATGCTTGCATATATTTTTATGTACGGCGAACTTGACCCTACTGTCATTGTAGGGGGAGGTCTTGATTTGTTGAACGGAACAACTCTGCGTCTGGGCGGAGGAGATTATCTTCTGGCGGAGGCCTGCGAATATTACCGCAGTTTTCTTGATTTCAAGCCCTTTGTTGCAACGGTTCTGAACATTGAACCTGACCATCTTGACTATTACAAGGATAAAGATGATTTTCAGGGGGCGTTTGTGGATTTTTCGGATAATATTCTGCCGGGCGGTTTTCTTGTTGCCTGTGCAGATGATGAAGATATGCACAAAATAACCGGTCACACAAAAGCTAAGGTAATTACCTACGGAATTAAAAATCCGGCTGATGTTACCGCAAAGGATATTGTTTATACCAACGGATACCCGGGATATACTCTTGTGGCAGAAGGCAGGGAGCTGTGCAAAGTTCAGCTTTCGGTTACCGGTGAGCATAATGTACTTAACTCTCTTGCGGCACTTGCAAACGCCTATGTGCTTGGTCTTGATATGGAACAGGCAGCGGTAAATGTGGGAAGGTTCAAGGGTGCAGTACGCAGGTTTGAATATAAATTTGATTTAAACGGTGCAAAGGTTTTTGATGACTATGCTCACCACCCAACAGAGGTTAAGGCAACGGTAAAGGCAGCAAATAAGCTTCCGCACAATAAGCTTGTGTTTGTTTTTCAGCCGCATACATATTCAAGGGCAAAAACATTTTTAGATGAATTTGCCGTGGCGTTTGAGGGTGCAGATACGGTTATAATTGCGGATATTTACGCCGCCCGTGAACCATTTGACCCTACAATTCCGCCATCACTCATTGCAGAAAAAATTGCACAAAACGGTGTAAATGCACTTGCAATTTCGGGAAATGAACAGATTGCGGATTACCTGAAAAATAACCTTGGCGAAGGGGATATCGCTGTGGTTATGGGTGCCGGGGATATTTTCAAAATTTACAATATTCTCCGGTAATATTAAGCTTATTTTACAATTGTATAACATTAAAGGAATTGCAAGGGGGTTTGTCGAAAAGCGAAAAGGGATACTTTTCGTTTTTGACGAATCCCTTTATTTTCTGAAAGGTTGTTTTACTTATGAGATATTTAAAAATACTTATTGCGTTTATGCTGTTGCTTCTGCCTGCAGCAGGGGTTTCGGCAGAGCTTACGGAAATTACCCTTAAGGCGGACGGTAAGGTTCTTGAAACCGATGTTGCTCCTGTTATAGTTAACGACAGAACTCTTGTGCCGGTAAGGGTAATTTCAGAGGCAAGCGGAGCAAAGGTTGAATGGAACGGGGAAACCCGTGTTGTTACCATAACCGCCGAGAAGGTTGAAATAAGCCTGGAAATTGATAACGCAACAGCTGTTGTGAATAAAGAAGAAATTGTGCTTGATGCTCCGGCACAGATTATTTCGGACCGTACTATGGTTCCGGTAAGGTTTGTGGCGGAAAGCTTTGGCTACATAGTGGAGTGGGACGGGGAAACCAGAACAGTAAGCCTTACAAGTCCTGAGCCTGAAAAGGAGCAGGAAAAAGAGCCTGAAAAGGTGGAAGAGCAAACGGTTTCGCTTGTTACGGTTGGTGCGGCAAACACCGAAAAGGGTTACAGAATAACAATTAAGTTTGACGGCAAAATAAAAAACAGATACGAAATGTTTGAGCTTGAAAATCCACAGCGGCTTATTGTGGATTTTGAAAATGCCCTTGTGGATTACACCCGACAGTTCGATTTTGAAAATGAAACCATAAAATCAGCCAGAGCAGGAAACCACGACAGTTTTATGCGTGTGGTTATAGATATGGAGGAGCCTGCAGAATACAAAGCTTACCTGAGTGAAAAAGAGGATGCTCTTGTACTGTTTTTTGATGTAGAAAGCGATGAACCCTTGGTTTCGGACAAAACCCCCCAACAGAATGATGAGGAAGAAAAAGAGGACTCTGAAAAAGAGGATACCGAAGAGGAAGAACCGGAATTCAAACAACCTGAAAAACCTGAAAGCCTTGAGGAACTTGTAGTTGTAATTGATGCAGGTCATGGCGGAAATGACCCCGGTGCCCTTGGCAAAGAGGATGGGGAAATTGTTGCAAGGGAATCGGAAATAAACCTTGCGAAGTCGGA
>JAZQCS010000119.1:0-24585 GCA_045546415.1 Clostridia bacterium
GTGCTTCCGAAACCGCCGTTTCTTACACCAATAGCTTCATCGTCTACTGTTATTCCGTATTCAAGGAAAATACCCTGAGCAAAGGCATCTCCCTGCTTTAAAGAAACTGTTTTTCCTTCATTTGAATCGTTGGTTATTTTAATAAATATATGACCCTCATTATCGGAATTATAATAATCGCTGTCTATAATTCCAACCGTGTTGTTAAGCTGCAGACGAAATTTAAAACCAAGACCGCTGCGGGGATATATTTTAAGCACCCAGCCCTCCTCCATCCACGCACGGATACCTGTTGGTATTTTAACAGTTTCACCGGGAGCAAGCTCAATGTCCAACGGAGTGTAAAAATCATATCCTGCTGAGCCTTTTGTTGCTCTTTGAGGCAAGTTCAAGCTTTCGTAAGCAGTTAATCCATCGGCTGCAAATTCCCAGGAACCCAAAAACTGTTCCTTTGAAACCTTCTCAAACTTTGCAATTTTATTCATAGCTTTTTACCTTTATCTTTCTTCTATTGGAATGTATGGCACATGGTGACATACACTCTTATAAGCAGGACGGACAATTTTGTTGTTGGAAATTTCCTCAATGCGATGTGCACACCAGCCAACACTTCTTGCCACAGCAAAAAGAGGTGTGTAAAGCTCCTGCGGAATACCAAGCATTTCATAAATGAATCCGGAATAAAGGTCAACATTGGCACAGATGGGTTTTGTAAGACCTTTCATTTCATAGAATACACCGGGAGTAATTTTTTCTATAAGTTCATAAAGCTCGAAATCTCTCATTGCATTTTTCATTTCAGCAAGCTCTCTCGCTTTTTCTTTCAAAAGCTGTGCACGAGGGTCGGAAAGGCTGTAAACTGCGTGTCCCATACCGTAAACAAGACCGCTTTTATCCCCTACTTCTTTTCTGAAAATACGCCTGATATATTCACGAAGCTCGTCCTCGTCGTTAATATCCTTCACATTTGCCTTTATGTCTTCAATCATAGCAGTTACCTTTGCATTTGCACCACCGTGTTTGGGACCCTTAAGCGAGCCTACTGCAGCAGCAATGGCAGAATATGTATCGGTACCGCTTGAGCTTGCCGCACGGCATACAAAAGCAGAGTTGTTACCACCGCCATGTTCTGCATGAAGCACAAGCATAAGGTCAAGCGCGTCTGCTTCATAATGAGTAAATTTACTGTCAGGGCGTATCATATGAAGAATATTTTCAGCTGTAGAATAATCCGCTCTGGGAGAATGAAGAATAAAACTCTCATTATCAAAATAATGTCTCTTGGTGTGGTAAGCATAGCTTATAATCGCAGGCATTTTTGCCATTATGTCAAGAGACTGTCTGATAAGATTGGAAACATCGGTATCATCCGGGTTTTCATCGTAACCGTACATAGAAAGAACAGCACTTGCAAGCTTGTTCATAACATTTTTGCTGGGGGCTTTCATAATCATATCCTCGGTAAAACTGCGGGGTAATGCACGCAGCTCTCCCAAAACCCTGTTGAATTCTGAAAGCATATCATTATCCGGAAGAAAACCGAAAAGCAGAAGAAATGCCGCCTCCTCATAGGCGAACCGGGCTTCGCGGTTACAGGATGCAACTATATCTTTTATGTCAACACCACGGTAACGAAGACTGCCTTCTACAGGTACCCGTTCACCGTCATCGATAATGTATCCACGAACCTCACCTACCGAGGTGAGACCGGCAAGTACACCTGTGCCGTCCTCATTACGCAAACCGCGTTTAAGGTTATATATACTGTAATTCTTGTAATTAATTGATGTTTTTTGCTTAGATAACTCAATTATATTATTAATTTTTTCCTGATTCAAACTCATAATTAAAACCTCTGCCTGAAAAATATTTCTTTAATTATACCACTTTTAACATTATTCGTCAAGGAGTTTTTGAAATTTTTTTTAATATTTTTGTCATTTTATGCTAATTTTTATGCATTACACATTCTTTTTTGAATGCAAATCTTCAAAATTTATTCATTTTAATTCTGTACTATTTTATTCTTTTTGCAGGCACTCCGGCATACACACCTTTTTCGGTAATATCCTTAACAACTACCGCACCTGCACCAACAACAGCATTATCGCAAACTGAAATGTTGTTTTTAACAACAGCAGATGCACCAATCCAGGTCTCTTTGCCGATTTTTGCTGTTCCGCATAGTACACTACCCGGAGAAACATGAGCAAAATCACCAACAACACAATCATGTTCAACTACGCTGCAGGTATTAATAATGGCGTGCCTGCCAATTTTCGCATCGGAATTTATTATTGCCCCTGCAGTAACCACAGAGCCTTCACCGATTTCCGCACCTTCAGCTATTACCGCAGCAGGGTGAATTGCTGTATAAAACTTAATGTTCATTCCGGAAATTCTGTTCCGGACTTTGTTATTTCCTATTGCAATAACAAACTCTGCATCAGCGTAATTTTCAGCTGAAGATATATTTCCCATAATTTTACTGCCGTAAAAATCGGTACCGCAAAGCTTTCCGTCATCAAGAAATCCCACAACGAAATCTCCGTTTTTTCTTATTATATCGGCAACCACCTTTCCGTGACCGCCTGCACCTATAACAATTACATTATGCATAAAAACACTCCCTTTGTATTAATTGTAACACAAAGGGAGTGTTTTTTCAAGTATTATTTGCCCCAATCCTTCAGGAATCTTTCAATTCCTGCGTCGGTAAGAGGATGCTCGGTCATTTTCATAATTACCTTGTATGGTATTGTTGCAATATGTGCACCTGCCTTTGCACTTTCTGTTACATGCAACGGATTACGGATGCTTGCAGAAATTATCTCAGTTTCAATTCCGTGAAGATCAAAAATTTCAGCAATATCGGCAATAAGGTCAATACCGTTTTCACCAACATCATCAAGTCTGCCAACAAAGGGACTTACAAAGGTTGCGCCTGCTCTTGCTGCAAGAAGCGCCTGCGAAGCAGTAAACACAAGAGTTACATTGGTTTTGATGCCCTTTTCCGAAAGGATTTTAACCGCCTTTAAGCCTTCGGCCGTCATAGGTATTTTAATAACAAGGTTTTCGTAATTAATCTTTTCGACAAGCTCAAGTGCTTCCTTAACCATACCTTCACTTTCAAGGCTTATAACCTCAGCACTTACGGGTCCGTCAACAATAGCTGTTATTTCTTTTATAACCTCAAAAAAATCTCTGCCTTCCTTTACAATAAGTGACGGATTTGTGGTAACACCGCAAATAACCCCCATATCGTAAGCTTTTTTTATTTCTTCCACATTTGCTGTATCAATAAAAATTTTCATTTTAACAGCCTCCTTTTTTTTAATTTTAACACTATTTCAGCTAAATTACTTTACATTACTTTATGAGTTTGTTGCTTTTTTTCAGTTTTGCTTGACAAAACATACTTTTTACAATATACTTATATCGTGAGGTGAGCGAATTGTTTGAAAATGAACCCAACCGACTTTTGGCAGAAAATTTTATAAAAGGTGCCGACGGCTCAAAAGAAAACTCTTTTAAAATAAGAAAAAAAATTTTGAAGGATTACGATATTCACTGGCACGATTATTTTGAAATTGAAATGCTTGTGGATGGAAGTGCCATCCATATTTTAAACGGTAAAAGTTACACACTTTCAAAGGGTGATATATATCTTCTCAGTCCAATTGACTTTCACGAAATTCATCCCACTTCTCCCGGTACAACAGTAATGAACATAATGTTTACCGAAGACCTGATATCGGACGAGTTATTGTTTTTCTTTTTTAACTCAAATGAAAACATTATAGGACATCTGAATGAAAAGGAGTATAATTTTCTTTACACAATAATCGACCGTGCAATTTCAGAATACGCCGAAAAACAGCTTTTTTCACAAAATATGGTACGCAACATAATAGAATGCATATTTATAACCCTTGGCAGAAAATTCAATCTGGTTTCCGAAAAAACAACCTCTGACCTCAGTACAATGCACAAGGTTTTAATGCACATTCATCATCATTTCCGGGAAGACCCCTCTCTGGAGGAAACAGCCATTGTTGCGGGACTCAACCCGGGATATTTCAGTTCTGTTTTTCATCAGTTTACGGGTAAAACATACAAAAAATATCTCACAGAGCTTAAAATGAACTATGCAAAAAAGCTTTTACTTTCGGGAAATCTGTCTGTTACCGAAATATGTTATAACAGCGGTTACAACACTCTTTCCCACTTTTTAAGAGAATTTAAAAAATACTATGGAACAACCCCTGCAGAAATGAGAAAATGAGGAATCCTTTGCCACAGCCGGATAATGAAGTATTGTCCCGGAAATCGTCTTTTTGTCGAGTTTCTGCCTTGAACTTCAAACAAAAATTCCGTAATACTGGCGTATTACGGAATTTTTTAATGTAGTATAAATTAAAAATATGGCTTCAAAACCAAAACTGCCTTACCTGGTTGTGGCGTTTAATTCTTCATTTTTGCTTTATATACAATTTGTAAAGAAAGGCTCTGTTGCCTCTTCAATTTCAGTATTCCCCTCGGTTGAGACATCAGAAATAAAAATTTCTCCGGCGTCTGACCATTTTTTAATAAATGGTGCAGTTTTAATTCCCTTAATCTTCAGGTTTTCAAGAACTATCTTTTTATGATTGCACACATGCATAAAAGAAATTTCACCAATATCCTCCGCAAAGGAAATATCACAATTTTTAAATGTAAGACTGAATGGAGCATCCTCACCGCCGTATGCATTAAGCTGCATCCGGATTCCCGAAGCTTTAACATTTTCAAAGGTTATGCTTTCCAGAGGTCTTCCCTTTTGCCAGGGTTCATTTCCCGAAAAATTATAATGCAGAAGCCTGTCCGCATTTTCTATTTCACAGTTACGGATTATAATATCCCCCGGTTGTTCTCTTATGTTTCTTGAAAAATCAGCATAATAAGTAAAGCTGCTGAGCATATTGTATCGGTGTCCGGGCTTCTTTTCAGCCACCGCACCGGACTTTTTCTCTTCCAGACTGAGGCTTCCTCGGAAAAGGTTTTTACAAGGACCGTACATTTTACAGTTTTCAACAAGCACATGAGTTCCGCCAAAACGCATTGCACTGCAGGCACTGTTCATTATACAATTTGAAACCTTAATGTTAATGTTGTCAATTCCGGCTACGCAGTCATCACCGGTATAAAATTCACAATCAACTATATTCACATCGTCACAAGTAGTAATATGTATACCGTCGTGTCCGGCCTCGCAAACCACATTTTCCATTATTATATTTTTTGAGCTGAATATGGCGTGAGCCCAATTTGCGCTATCCTTTACCGTGTAACCCCTTAGCGTGATATTCTTGCAGAAATGCATATTTATTGCATGAGGACCCCGGTAATATTCTTCACCTATTTCGTCATAACAATCGCTGCCATCAATCACAGACCCTTTTTCACCGATTATTGCAACATTTTCAGCCTCTACGGCTTTTATAATTCCGCCATTCCACCTTGACCACGGGTTATTTATATGGTCGTGATTTTTTCTTTCTGCAACAGATTTCCACACAATTGAATTATCCGGCTTTTCAGGAAAAGTGTAATCTTCAGGATTTCTTGTTCCCTTTATACAGGCGTTTTCCATAAGATGCAGCGTAACATTACTTTTAAGCATAACACATCCTGTCAGAAATGTTCCTTCAGGAATTTCAACTGTGCCGCCCCCTGCCTCAAAACATAAATCTATTGCTTTTTGTATAGCTTCCGTGCAAATAAAACCATCTTTTCCTGCACCTGTTTCGTAAATATTTATATTCATTTAATTCCCTCCCATTTTTAATATTATACCATCATTCAGGCACATTTTAAAGGGGGGTGTTTTTCTAAATAAGGGGGCAGATTTAACTTTAAATGTTATTTAAATACCATGCACCATCTATAATAAATTATAATTAGTCAATTATTATAAAAATATTTACATATTATTTTTGGTTTATCCTTTGAAATTAAGCACTTTTTATTATTTAAGCATGAAATTTTATTTCATTTTTTATATTATATAAAATCAACTATAGCCCTTGACTTTTAAATTCATGTTCAGTATAATAAAGATATAAACAAATATTGGAGGTTTTCACATGAAAAAGAAACATTTAGCTTTGCTTTTAGTTTTCACCTTTGTGTTCTCTCTTGCACCAACTGTTTTTGCAGCACGAATACCGCAGGGTCAGAACGGCAAAACTGTGTGGATTGCAAAGTTTGGCGGAACAGATATGAATGCCTTGAACATAGACAAAAATGTTTTTGGCATTCGTTTTAAAACCGATAAAATGCTCCAGAGTGTATCCGTTGTTTCTCCCACCTACGGTGACGCTGATGTTACAGCAACGCTTACACTTTATCAATGGAAGAACGACTATTCTGCAACTATTGCCACCAAGCCTATAGCTATCAATAAATATAAAGATTATGCTGACGGCACCTCGCTTAAGGTAAGTGTACCTGTAGGTCAGGTTGTAACAGGTGAATTTCTTGTTACCGTTTCCGAAGGCGCCTACCGAGCCGGTGTGTGGACAAACAAAGCAGGTGTAGCCATAGAAAGCGAGCTTGAATACGAATGCTTTTTAAACGGAAAACCAACAGATTATGCCGTTCGCTCCTCCTGTATGCTTGCAGAATTTCCAGAAGAACAAAATTTTGGCGATGTAAAAACAAAGGATGCCTATACACGGCTTTTTGTAAACGAAAGTGATTTTCAGAGCAACGGTTTATGGTTTTCCGAACGGGATGACGGTTTTGGAACAGGCGAAAAAGCACCCTATGTTGGCGGTGCACAAACCGGCTCTTACTTATATTTTGGTAAAGTTGATTTTGGTTCAACCTCCCCCAAAGGCATACGAATGAGAATTTTTAATCAGGGTGTATTTTCAAATGTTGGCGAAACACAGGTTGTTCTTGACTCTTTACACAACGAGGCCATTGCAAAAACAACAGTTGTTCTCGAAGAACCTCAGCGTTCATGGGAAACAACAACCTGCAAAATCACCGAAAATGTAACAGGCGTTCACGATGTATACCTTATTTTCCGCGGAAGTGAATTTGCTCTTTCCTGGATTGAGTTTACAAAAGATGTTCCGGAGCTTTCAAGAACCGATATCCGCCTGAAAAACTATCTCGAAACACCTTCAGGTCCTCCCGTTGAAAGATATGAGGACACCTGGTCAGGAAGCGATATGCTCGGACGAAAGCTTCCTGACAACAATGATGTTGGTGACCCTAAAGAAAACAGGCAGACCGCCATTTTTTATCACAACTGGCGTTCAGTTTATTCCAGAACCTTAGAGCCTGTTTTTGATGTTACGCGCATTCTTAATTCTTACGAAGGTGACCCTCTTGATATCCGCAACGATGTGAATTACCCTTACTGGGGCAAAGCAGGTAAAGCTCATTTCTGGAATGAATCTGTATACGGATATTACACCGGCTATGATAAGTGGGTGCTTCGCAAACACCTCGAACTGTTTGCCGCTGCTGATATTGACGGCATTGTGTTTGATAACACAAACCAGAACCTTACCTTTACCCAGGGTTGGCTTCACATGGGCGAGCTTATTCACAACATGAAATGCGATGGCATTGATGTACCGGGAATGGCATTTATGACTCCCTTTGGTGCAGGACAAAGCACAGTTGATGATGTAAGGCTTTATTATGACAATATGTACTCAATAGGTCTTTATTCCGATGCCTGGTTCTACTGGGAAGGTAAGCCTCTTATTATGGGCTTCCCCGATTTATTCAAGGTTGACACAGAATATGAAGATATAAACGCGCAGAACAGAGAAATTCTTGATTTCTTCACCTTCCGTCCTGCTCAGGGCAACTACTGGTACGGTCCCGCAAGAGATAATATGTGGCCTTGGCTTGAGGTTTATCCTCAGCATTCATTTGTAATGAATCCTGACGGCAGTTGTGAAGCTATTGCCGTTGGTACGGCACAGAACACAAACAACGAGGACAAAAAAGGTACTTATGGTGCTTTTAACCAGGACGGTGCATTTGGCAGAAGCTATACTTATACAAACAAACACGCCCTTCTTGATGAAAAATCCTGTTACTACGGATATAATTTCCAGGAGCAATGGGACCATGCCATAAAACAAAATCCTCAGCTTATTTTCATTACCGGCTGGAATGAAGGTATTGCCGGCAGATACAATGAAAAGGAAGGGATTAAAGGTTCCTTCTTTGATGGCTACAACAACGAATACAGCCGAGATATCGAGCCCATAAAAAGTGATTTTAAAGACAACTACTATATGCAGATGGTTAAAAATATCCGACGCTATAAAGGTGTGCAAAAAACCCCTGAAGCCGGAGAAAAAATAACCATTGATGTTCATGGCAGCTTTTCTCAGTGGGACAATGTTGCTCTTACTTATTATGATTATACCGGTCTCCCCAATCGCAACGATGTGAAGATGGGTCAGCTTGAAACATACGAGAACAAAACCGGCAGAAACGATTTTGCTTATGCAAAAGCAGCCCGCGACAACGACAATATCTATTTTTATGTCGAAACGACAAACAACATCACCCCATTTACCGACAACGCCTGGATGAGGCTGTTCATTAACACAGACAGACTGTATGCTTCCGGTTGGGAGGGTTATGACTTTGCACTTAACATCACTCCTGCAACAGCAGACAAGCTCACACTTTCAAAGAGTACAGGCTTTTGGGAATGGGAGGATGTTGCAACTGTTGATTATAAAACAGATGGTAACAAAATGATGGTTGCCATTCCAAAAGAAATTCTCGGACTTAAAGGCAAATTCAACATTGACCTTGAATTCAAATGGGCCGATAATATGCAATCCCACGGAAACCTCATGCAGGATTTCTACACCAACGGAGATGTTGCTCCCAAAGGCAGATTTAATTACCGTTTTGTTGAAAACGCGGCTAACACATCAACCAGAGCTATAGAGGAGTTAATTCTTCCTGAAAACAATGTTTTTGACAAGGTAAGAAATTTCACAATACTTAAAATTGACACTCCCTTTGCAGTTACCTCCGAAGGTGCGGTTCCCATAGATTCAACAAATTCTGCGGTTACTCCCATAGTGCAGAACGACCGTACTTTTGTACCCATCCGTTTTGTAACCGAAAAGCTCTATGCACACAAAATTGAGTGGGATGACACAACAAAAACAGCTTCTGTTCATTACTATCAGCTTATAGTAAAGATAACCGAGGGCAGTAATGAAATAATTGTTGAAAACACTCTTGACGGTTCAAATAAAACTGTTACAATGGATGTAAGCGCCTTTACAATGAATGACCGTATGTATGTTCCGCTTCGTGCAGTTTCTGAAGCCTTAGGCAATGTGCAAATTCATTGGGAGGACCCCTGCTATGTATACATCGGCAACAAATATACCGATGACTACAAAGACGACCCGGATGTAAAATGGCTTATGGCAAAATATTTCAACTAATCTTTTAAGAGAGCAGAAACTATAGTTTCTGCTCTCTTTTTAATTATAATATTATAATTAGTCAATTTATGATTTGATTTTTTTGTATTTTTCTTGTGTATTTGTTGTTTGTTGTGATTTCTGAGCAAAATCGTTTTATTTTATATATTATTTTTAGTCATTAGAAATCATTGACTTTTATTTTCAATTGATATATAATCAACATACAGAACATTACAGGAGGACAAAGCCATGAAAAAAAGTTTTATATGTTTTATATCCTTATCCCTTTTTCTTTTTATATTGTGCGGTAATGCATATGCTGCACGAATACCCGTAGGTCCAACAGGAACACAGAAGGATATTTCATATTTCTCAAATGCAGACCCATTACCTCTTGCTAATGGTCAGACCGCAGGTGTTTATTTTAAAACCGATATGCGTTTGCAGGAGGTTTCGGTTATTTGCCCAAGTATGGGCGACAACATAGGTTCTCTTACACTTCGTCTTTATCAATGGAAGGATACTTATGCCGATACAGTTTCTCAAAAACCTTTAGGCGAACGCACCTACATAGATTTTAAAGATTGCGCTACTCTTAAGGTTGCACCTCCCTCAGGTTCTACCATATACACCGGAGAGTTTCTTGTAACTATAGGTGATTGTGTGCAAAACTGTGCTGTATGGATTGAAAAACATTCAAGTGTAATATCCAGTGATATTCCCAATCAGGCTTACTTTAACGGCAAACCTTATGACAGAGCAATTCAAGCTCGTTGCATAGTTTCACCTATTTCAACTGTTGAAGAGGATAACCCTGATATTTCAGAAAAAGATGCCTATTCAAAGCTTTATGCCGATGGTGCCGATAAATATTCAAAGTGCACCCACCGTACAGCGGATGACAACGGCACTCAGGCACCTTATGTAAGGGACCTGGATACCGGCAGCTATGTTTACTACGGCAAGGTTAATTTTGGCGATATTTCTCCAAAAGGTATCAGAATGAGAATTTATAATATGGGTTGCTACAGCAATGTTGGTGAAACTCAGGTTGTGCTTGATGATGTACAAAATTATCCCATAGCAAAAACCACCGTTTTTCTTGACAATACCGAATATGAATGGGAAACCGTAACTTGTAACATTACAGAAAACATAACGGGAATTCACGATGTTTATCTTGTATTCCGCGGTAAACAGTTTGGTCCATCCTGGTTTGAATTTACAAAGGAAACTCCTGAAAAAACAAAAACACAACTTATGTTTGATGAATTCAAAGCAACCCCTGCAATTGACCCCGTTGAAAGATACGAGGACACTTGGGCAGCAAGTGATATTTTAGGCAGAAAACTTCCGGATAACAATGACGTCGGTGACCCCCGTGAAGGTAAATATGTAGGCTTATTTTATCACACCTGGCGTTCTGTTTACGGCAAAAGCAAAAACTATCCTTACGATGTAACAAAAATACAAAACGCATACGAAGGAAACCCTCTTGACATAAAAAACAGTTTGTCCTACCCTTATTGGGGACCCACCTCCCAGCTTCATTTTTTTAACGAGTCGGTTTACGGTTACTACATCGGCTATGATAACTGGGTGCGCAGAAAACAACTTGAGCTTTTTTCCGCCGCCGATATTGATGCACTTATTTTTGATAATTCAAACGGTTCATATACCTTTTATGAGGGATATATAACCTTTGCCCGGCTTATACACAAAATGAGAACAGAGGGTGTAGATACTCCTCAGATTTCATTTATCACGCCCTTCACAAGCAGCAGTCACACCGACAACACAATCCGTACTTATTATGACAATGTGTACTCTACAGGGTTATATTCCGATGCCTGGTTTTACTGGAACGGCAAACCCTTGATTATGGGGCACGATGATATTTTCCTGACCGAAACCGGATACGAGGATATAGATAAACAAAACAAAGAAATAAGAGATTTTTTTACGTTCCGTCCTGCTCAGGGAAATTATTGGCACGGTCCTTCGGCAGATAATCAATGGCCATGGCTTGAAGTCGCGCCACAACATGGTTTTGTCAAAAAAAATAGCGGAGGATATGAGGCTGTTGCCGTAGGTACTGCACAAAACACCAACAATAGCGATGCAAAGGGTACATACGGTGCTATGAACGGTGACAGTGTTTTTGGCAGAAGCTACACTAAAACCAACGGTCACACTCTTCTTGACGAAACCTCCTGTTATTACGGTTACAATTTTCAGGAACAGTGGGATAACGCCATTCAGATGAACCCCGATTTTATTTTCATAACCGGTTGGAACGAAGCGTATGCTACCCGTTTTGAAAAGCACGCAGGAGTTGTGAATGCTTTTGTTGATGGTTATGATAATGAACACAGTCGTGATATCGAACCCATTAAAAGTGATTTTAAAGATAATTATTATTTGCAGATGGTTAAAAATATCCGTCGCTACAAGGGTGTACAGAAAACTCCCGAAGCAGGCAAAAAAATCACAATTGATGTAAACGGTGATTTTGCACAATGGAATGGTGTCGACCTTACTTATTACGATTACAAAGGTCTTGTTAACCGTGATGCACTTATGATGGGTGAAGCAGAGCGTTATGTGAACAACACCGCAAGAAACGACATAGTTACTGCAAAAACAGCTCGTGATGATAACAACATTTACTTCTATGTTGAAACCACTGATAATCTTACCCCCTACACTGATAACGCCTGGATGCGGTTGTTCATCAACACAGACCGTCTTTATGAATCCGGTTGGGAAGGTTACGATTATGCACTTAACATCACCCCTGCCTCTGAAGACAAGCTTACCATTTCAAAAAGTGCAGGTTTTTGGCAATGGGAAGATATTGCAACTGTAGATTACAAAGTGCAGGACAACAAGCTTATGCTTGCAATTCCCAAAAACCTTTTAGGTCTTGCGGGTAAATCCAATTTGGACATCGAATTCAAATGGGCTGATAACATGCAGACCTACGGTAATCTTATGGAAGATTTCTACACCAATGGTGATGTAGCTCCCGAAGGCAGATTCAACTATCGTTTTGTTGAAAATGCAAAAGTCACAAAAACAAATGATATTGAAGAGTTTGTTCTTCCGACAAGTAACGTGTTTGATAAGATGCGCCACTTTACAGTACTGAAAATTGATGACCCGATTGCACTTTACAACGGTGGCCCTGTTGCAATTGATAAAAATAATTCAGCGGTTACACCCATAGTGGTTAATGACCGCACTTTTGTACCGCTTCGTTTTGTGACTGAACGGCTTGGAGCCTCCTCAATAGAATGGAACGAGGAAACAAAAACCGCTACCATTTTCTATTTCCAGAAACGAATTATGGTAACGGAAGGCAGTAACATTATAAAAATAGAAAAAGAGAAAAAAGAAATGGATGTATCGGCGTTTACATTACACGACCGTATGTACATCCCCCTTCGTGCAGTTTCCGAAGCCTTAGGCAATGTGCAAATTCATTGGGAGGACCCATGCTATGTATATATCGGCAATAAATATACCGATGATTACAAAGACGACCCGGATGTAAAATGGCTTATGGCAAAGTATTTCGGATAATGACAAAACCACAGTATCAGACTTTGATACTGTGGTTTTTTTCACACAATTTACATTTGTCACAGAAGTTACATCTGTTTTCAAAAATAAGCCTTAAAGTATCCGCTGTTTCCCTTTTCATAAACCGACGGTTATGAATAGTAATTTTCCCCGGATTTTTACTGATTAAAATGTTCACCAGAAGGTCATCGGCACTTGGTTCAAAATCCGTAAAAACCTCTCTTGAAAGCCTTGATGTAATATTTCTTCCTGCACCGTCATAAAAAATATATTCGCGGTTTTCGGTTACAACAATTTCCAGAGATTTCAAAGCCACAGGTTGTGATGAAAGATACCCTTTAAGCAACAGTATAAACTCTTCATATTCCTTTCTTACAATAAAGGCTTCAGCGTTATATTCAACAGCCTCCCTGAGTTCATCAGAATAATCATTAAGCCTGAACGGAATAAAACCTTCAAGATTAAGCTCTGTGTTTTCCTTAAAATAGTTTTCCGAAACATTTTCTATAATTCTGTTTCTGCGCATTGCAAAAAGCTGACCATGAATATCTTCTTCACCTGAAATCGCCTTTTGAACAGCCTTCACAAGCTTTTTTCTTTCAAATGTATTAAAAAAGCTGTAGTCACGGCAAATAATCTTTCTGATTTCTTCAGGCTCAAGAAAGCTCACAACATATTCCCTCACGGTTCTGTTTACAGCTTTTCTGACCTCAGGAGATTCATCAAAAACACATTCGGCACCGTCATGCATTTTCTTAACACAAGCTTTTTTGTCACCAATGTTTTTGTTAAGTCCGTTTAAAATTCCTTCAACATTCTTCCCGTGCAAAACTATCCTTGTTTGCAAAACATCACCTTTAAATTATAATAATAGTGCCAATATCGGCTAATTTATCATTGGATAGACAAAGGATTTCTATACCTGTTTCATCACAAAATTTTTTAATTTTTTCATAATCGGGATGTTCTGTAACATCACCCGAAAAATAAAGCATACCGTCATTATATCCCGAAGCACCGCCCAGAAAACCGTTTTCTTTACCCGGCAGGGTAATTTCGCCATCTTGGATTTCAATGCAATTCAAAATGGTGTTTTTTATTGTTTTTACAATACCCTTATCAGCAGTAATCACTCCGTGCGGTGTGGTAACAACCGAGCATTTTGTGTATCCCTGCCTGACATTTATTTTTTCATAGCCTTCAAGTTCCTGAAGCACAACCGGGTCTGTATATTTAAAATTGTGAAGAGCAAAGTTTCCGCACAGTGCTACATTATATGCAGTATATTCAGGGTATTTACCTTGCACTTCAGTTTTTCCGCATACAACCTTTTTTCCTTTAAGGTGCTTTTTAAAGTATTCGAAGCTTCCGGGATTCACTATTACTTTGTCCCCTACCTTGCACATCTGCATATCGGGATGCCCCGAAACCGACAGGTCAATGCCGGAAATTATCGGAGCAAAAACAACCGTAAAACCAAGCTTTTCCGCTTTTTGGGTAACCTCAGGCTTTACCCTTTGGTCTAAAATCATATATTTCATAATGCTACTTTATTCAACAAAACCAATCAAATTATTCAACCACTTTGAAACAGAAACCCATTCAACAACAGAAAGCAACGCAACCATTGATGCTGTAACATAGGTACTGTATACAGAAATCTTCATATCAGGCTTACAAAGCTTAACAAGGGACATTATAAACAGAACAGAAAGTAACAGCATAAGCCATACGGTGCAGAATCTTTTCTCGGTAAAGCCATAAGCGGAAATATACATTCCCATTTTTACTGCCGCTGTTGTTAAAAGAACAAGGGTTACAGAAACCATCAATATTGAAAGCACCTTGTTATGCTTTGTGCGTTTTTCCGAAAAAACACCTGAAAAATAAAGTATTCCTCCGTTAATGCAAGCCGCAAAGCATAGTGCAAAGAAACCGCTTCGTGCAAAGTCCGCATAGGTTACACCTTCAGGAATTTTCCCCATAATCATTGCTCCGTAACCTTCTATCTGCGAAAGGATAAACATAACATATACTCCGAGTACGGTATACATAACGGTGTTTGTAATTATTGTCGGCAAAACTCTTATTTCAGCTTTTTGTCTGTCCTTCTTTTCCTTATGAGCCGACCACAATGCACCAAATATGAACAAAGCAACAAAAACAGTAAGAAAGTTCACATAATCAATCAAATCAATTTTTGAAATGAATTCAGCAACCTCACCCATAAACTGCTCAAAAAAGCTATCGGCACAAAGAAGAGCAAACACCACTATGGCAACGGGAAGTGCTATACAAATTCCCACAATAACAAAAACTATGTTTTCGGTTTTGGATTCAGCATTTTTATTTTTTCTTCGGAACAGCCCGTTCACAATTGCTATGGGCATATTAAAGAAAGAAGCAAAAGGGGCAATTATACAAGAACGGAATAGCTTCCATACAATGTTATCCGAAACAGTTCCGCCCATACTTGCCACAAAAACAAGTGCTGCCGCATGAAGTGCAAAAAGCACCAGAACATCAAGAGAATTATCAGTTTTATACAAAACAAACCGAGCGGACATTATCAACATAACTCCGCAGAAAAACCAGCTTTCGGCTGAAACTTTCTTTTTTGAAGCAAAGGAAAAAGCAAGTATGTACAGAGCAAAAACAACCGTAAACATAAAAAAGCCCACCGATTTTCCAAAAACATCGCCAAATGGAACATTGACATTCCAGAAAACCCAGTTGCGGTACATACACCCCACAACAAGTGCAAGCAAAGCAAAAATGCCGTGCGTTACGGTGTACTTATTTTTCTTTTCCGTAGTTTCAGGAACTGCATTTACTATGTTTTCCATATTTAAACCTCCTGAGTATAAAAATTTTTATTACCAATTCCTCAACGATATTATATCACTTATTATACCATTTGTCAACACATTTCTATTTTATTTTGTTTTTTTTATCAAATTTGCACGAAATTACGATAACAAAAAATCCGCCAATTAAGGCGGATTTTCTGTTAATATATCTCTTTCCACTGACCGATGTTTTCACTGTCAAATTTAAAAGGTTCACCAAGCATTACCTCTGTACCGCCATCTGCCGCCTCAGTTACTTCTTTTTCACCAAGTTCACCGGCACCGAACTTATCTCCCTCAGTTCCCTTTGTTTCACCTGTAACAAGGGCTCTGCCTGTATATGCAGTAAGATAACCGATATCTACCGGGTTCCACAGATACATCCAGGGGCAAACTCCGCTTTCAATATACTGTGCCATTTCAGAAGGCAGACCAAGACCTGTCAGCTTAACATCTGAGCCTTTATCCTGAAGCACTTTTCCTGCCGCAAGCATACCTACTGTTGTGGGTGCGATTATAACCTTAACCTCCGGATTTGTGAGAAGTGCATTTGTTTCGGAAGTGGATTTTGTAGGGTCGTCGTCACCATAGGCAACCTTTACAAGCGGTGTTTTTGCATATTTTTCAGGGTTTTCTTCAATTTCTTTTTTCATCCAGGATATCCACAAGTTCTGGTTTGTTGCCTGAGCAGTAGCAGAAAGCACAGCCATACCACCTTCTCCTCCTACCATTTCGTAAGCAGCCTGAACAAGTCCTCTGCCGATTTTCTCAGGGTCAGCCTGCTGAATGTGAATCATACGGCTTTCAGGGTTAACTGCTGAATCCACCGAAACCACCTTAACTCCTTTATCCATAGCATTTTTAAGAGCAGGCTGAAGTGCCTCGGAATCGTTCGCTGCAATTGCAATCAGAGCAACATTCTGTGCGGTAAGCTGATTTATAAGCTCTATCTGTTTTTCAGGAGTTGCAAGGTCAGGTCCGCGGTAAACCGCTTTTACATCCATTTCCTTGCACGCATTCTGAAACCCTTCATACATTTTCTGCATATATGGGTTGCTTACATCCTTACCCACCATGGCAAAGGTTTTCCCGCTGAGATTTGTCATATCTTCCATTTCAGGCTTACCGTCACCGTCTCCGCCGCAGGCTGTAAAGGTAAAAGTCATTATAACGGCAAGAGATGTTAAAAGAATTTTTCTTAAAATGTTTTTCATATTATTTATCCTTTCTGTCCAAGTTTACTTTTTGAAAATTTATTCACAAGTCCGTTACTGCCAAAGGTTTTTTTAAGGTTAGGTACAGCAACGGCAATGATAAGCATAAGACCCACTATAACAAGAATTGTCTGAGAATTCACTCCCGCAAGACCAAGACCGTAACGAAGCATACCTACCGCAAGAGTTGAAAGGACAACACCGATAACATTACCGGTACCGCCTGCAGTGCTTACACCTCCAAGAACTACAATTGAAATAACCTCGAGCTCGTAATTCCTTGCCATTGAAGGAAGCACACTACTCATTTTTGAAGCTGCAAAGAGTCCTGCCAATGCCGCAAACAATCCGTTAAGAGTAAAAATAAGAAGTCTTATGCGGTCTGTTCTTATTCCCGAATATTCAGCAGTTGTAATGTTTCTACCCATGGCATAAACCTTTCTGCCAAAGGTGGTTTTGTGTATTACATAGCCAAAAACAAGAGCTTCAACAACAAACAACAAAATATTAAACGGTATGGGACCAAGCTTTCCGTAATTCAGAAACCCGAACCACTCTGCAAAACCTCCCACCGATTCCGTTTCCAGAAGAATTTGTGCAATTCCCCTGAAAATAATCATGGTAGCAATAGTTACAATAACCGAGGAAAGCTCTTTAAAGCTTACCAGTATTAAACCGTTAATAAACCCGCAAATAACACCTACAAAAAGTGCTGCACAAACCGCCACCCACATAGGAACACCCGTTTCTCCGCCACCGTAAAGCATACCCATTATAACCGAAGAAAGAGCCATTGTTGATGCAACAGAAACATCAATTTCACCCAGCAGAATAACAAGCATCATGGGAAAAACAAGAATTGCTTTATCCATGAAATCCCGGAGACCGTAATCAACAAGACCTGAATTCCAGTATCCCGGTGCCATAAAGCTGTTATAGATGTTTATTGCAAGGAGCAGTAGCACCAGCATCCATTCCCACCTGAAGAAAAACCGTTTCAGTTCAAAAGGGCGGCTGTGCTGTAAAGTTCTTACACCGTTCAATTTTCTGTCCTCCTTTCAAGAGCTTTTCTTTCAATATTTCTTGAAATAAGCACATTTACAATTACCGAGCCGATAATTATTATGCCTCTTACAGCCTCCTGCCAGAACTGTGAAATGTTAATCATAGGCATTGCACGGGTCAGTTCACCAAAAAGCAATGCACCAAGAATTACACCAATAATTCTTCCGCTGCCCCCGGTTACATTTACACCACCGAGAACACATACCGCTATAAGATTCATTTCAAAGCCTGTTCCGGTATCACCTGTTGCAAAGGAATATTTTCCCACATACAGAATTCCTCCAAGACCCGCAAGAGCACCGGCAACAGCATATACACTCATAAGCACCCGCGAAGGCTTTATACCGCTGACCCTGGCAGATTCTATACTGTTACCTACAACATAAACTCTTCTTCCTGCCCTTACTTTTTCAAGAATAAACCATGCGAGGATGTAAATAACCAAAGTAATCAGTATAAGATTATTTATTCCGGGTATCCAGGGCTTTGTAGCAATGTTGAGAAAGCTTTGGGACATTTCCTGAGGATTAACTCTGCCTATGGGACTTACAACATAAACCAGACCGCGGAAAATATACATTGTACCAAGAGTGGCAATTATGGGAAAAATGTTCAGCTTTGATATGAGAAAACCGTTTACAATTCCGCAGGCAAGACCAATCAGTACTGCTATAAGAACAATTATTACAGGGCTTAAATCGTTGTTGTTTTTCAGTATAGTTGTTGCCGTCATGCCTGCAAGACCCATTACCGCACCGGCTGAAAGGTCAATACCGCCGGTCAGAAGCACAAGCATCATACCAACTGACATTATAGCCATAACCGATGTTTCTGCAAGGGTATCCGAAATATTTTCAACTGTAAGGAAATTTCCGCTGCTTCGGATATTTACAAACACAGCAAGAATTACAATTACAACCGCAATTACAACCTCTCTGATGTTTTTCCCTAAAAACCGTTTTACTTTGTCCATATCATTTGCCACCTCCTTCAAGGTTCATTGCTGCCTGAAGAATTTTTTCCTGAGTTGCCTCACCTGCCATAAACTCAGCTGTTATTTCACCTGAATGCATTACAATTATACGGTCTGCCATACCAAGTACCTCAGGCATTTCCGATGAAACCATAATTATTCCGTAGCCAGCCTTTGCAAGGTCGGACATAATAGCATAAATCTGCGCCTTTGCTCCTACATCAACGCCTTTTGTTGGCTCATCAAGTATAAGAACCCTGAGGCTTGAATCAAGCAGCTTTGCAAGAGCAACTTTTTGCTGATTTCCGCCCGAAAGAGACCCGGCGGTATCATAAACACTTACTGCTTTTACAGCAACCTGTTCAGAAAGTTCTTTTGCTCTTTTGCGTTCTTTCATTTCGTTAAGTGTTGTAAAATCGGTGTATTTTTCAAGAGTGGAGAGTGTTTCGTTTTTGAAAATTTCCCAGTCAAGTACAAGGCCCTGTTTCTGTCTGTCCTCTGAAAGATATCCAATACCCTTTTTCAGAGCATCCTTTGGATTTTTTATATCCACCATATTCCCTTCAAGATAAATCCGTCCTGAATTCAGCTTTCTTATACCGTAAATACTCTGGCACACCTCTGTTCTTCCTGCGCCTACAAGACCGGTAAGTGCAAGAATTTCCCCCTGCTTCAGACTGAAGCTTATGTCTGTGAAATATCCCATACAGGTAAGACCGTCAACCCGAAAAATCTCTCTGTCTCCGGGGACGCTTGTTTTGGGGTATATATCCGTTATTTCTCTGCCCACCATTGCAGTTATAAGCTCATGATTTGATATATCGTTAACACCCCATGAGCCAATATATTTTGAATCGCGGAAAACTGTCACCCTTGTTGCAAGGCGGTACATATCCTCAAAGCGGTGGGATATAAATATAATAGAAACTCCATCATCCCGAAGCTTTTCCGCAACCAGGTAAAGCTGTTCGCACTCCTGTTTCGAAAGAGCCGCAGTAGGCTCGTCCATTATAAGGATTTTTGCGTTTGTGGATATTGCTTTTGCAATTTCAACCATCTGCTGTTCCGCCACGGTTAAATCCATCATGCGGCGCATAGGGTTAATATTGCTTCCAAGCTCTTTTAAAAGTTCCTCTGCTTTTTTGTGCATTTTTTTCCAGTTCAGCACACCGCCTATTCCTGCAATTTCATGACCTACAAATATATTTTCGGTAACAGAAAGATGCGGATAATTTGTACCATGCTGGTAAATTGCAGCTATGCTTCTTTCCTGGGCATCACGGGGTCCTGAAAATTCCACCTTTTCCCCGTTTAAGAATATTTCACCGCCATCAGGCTTGTGCACGCCTGTAATTACCTTTATAAATGTGGATTTTCCCGCTCCGTTTTCACCCATAAGTGCATGAATTTCTCCTTTTTTCAAAGAAAAATTAACACCGTCCAGAGCTTTAACGCCGGGGAAAATTTTGGTTATGTTTTTAAGTTCCAAAACATATTCCGACATTGTAACACCTCTTTTTGTGTTTCATTCATAGCTTTATTATGACATCATCGCCATAATTTATACACAAAAGAAAATGTATATTTTTCAGACACAAGGGCAAATTATAAACGGATAATTCCAAAACAATTCAAAACGGAGGTATATCTTTATGGATATTACTGCATTGGTTCTTGTAATTATCGGTGCTCTTAACTGGGGCTCTATCGGTATTTTCGGTGTTGATGCAATTGGTACCTTACTGGGCGGTCAGCTTTCTGTTCTGAGCAGAATCATTTACACCCTTGTAGCTGTTGCAGGTGTGTGGTGCATTACTCTTCTGTTCCGCGACAGGGACACCGTACGGGACAACAACTATTAAAAAAGGGATGTTAAAAAAATTGGGGCTGTTTAAAAAGTCAATCCGACTTTTTAAACAGCCCCGTTTCCCTTTATAATACAATATGCTTTGGAAGACCGTTTTCATAAATTATATCAGGTACACCTGAAATAAGTGGTCTTACATAGTTAACAAATTCTTCTGTAACATAGGTTCCGTCCTCAGTTATCCACTCATCAGGAACAAATTTTACTTCATTTGCTATTTTGTCAATATCGTATGCCGCCGCTGTACAGGAATATCCGTTTTCATCACTTCGCTCCATAATAACCATTTTACCGCTTTCTCCCTCGAATGCAGCACGAACAGCAAATGCGCCCGTCATAAAAGCTTCATTAATATCTGTTTCAGAAGCAAAGTGAGCCGCTGCGCGCTGAGGTGTGTTAAACTCAATTGCTCTTGTTTTACAACCAAGTCTGCCGGCAAGCTCATTTGCAAGGAACTGACCTGCTCCTGTAAGAATTTTATGTCCGAAAGCATCAAGCTTTTCTATTTCACCGTGAATTTCGCACACATTTCTTCCGTCAGCAAGGGTAATTCCCTCAGAAACCGCAACCACTACGGTGTTTTTTACCTCAAGAAGTTTTTTTACTCTGCAGGTAAAATCATCAACATCAAAAGACCTTTCAGGAAGATATATAAGGTCCGGGCCGGGACAGTCCCCGCCCTTCGCAAGAACAGATGACCCCGTAAGCCATCCGGCATTTCTACCCATAATTTCAAGTATTGTAACGCTTTTAAGGTCATACACATAGCTGTCACGGATAACCTCTTTAGTCATCGCAGCAATATATTTTGCCGCACTTCCAAAGCCCGGAGTATGGTCAGTTACTGCAAGGTCATTGTCAATGGTTTTGGGTGCACCCATAAAACGGATTTTACTTCCGGTTTTTTTACCGTATGCCGAAAGCTTTTTTATTGTGTCCATTGAATCGTTGCCGCCTATGTAAACGAAAACGCCAATTTCAAGTTCATCAAGCTTTGAGAAAAGATTATCAAAAAAAGTGCTGTCTGTTTCAGGGTCAGGAAGTTTGAATCTGCATGAACCCAGATATGATGAAGGTGTCTGACAAAGAAGGTTGATTTCCTCAGATGTTTTTATTTTCTCTTTTAAATCAACATAATTCCCTTTTAAAAAGCCTTCAATACCGTTTACCATTCCGTATATTTTATCTGCCTCAAAATCCTTTGCTTCAAACACAACTCCCGCAAGACTTGCGTTAATTACCGCAGTAGGACCTCCCGACTGACCTACAATTACATTTTCTGCCATGTTAATTCCTCCAAAAAATCTTTTGTATAATTTTATCACAGAGTGCTGCTATTTGTCAATATTCCGAAGCACTCCCCGGTTCAGAAAATAAAGGTATGCTCCGCCAAATTCAATGCCGGTTATTTTTTCTGCAGCAATACGGTAAAGTTCAAGCTGAGGTCTGTACATCTCAACAAGCTCATTCTCCGTTTGCTTTCCACCGTCAGTTTTATAATCCACAATATAGAACTTACCGTTTTTCACAAAAAGACAGTCTATTATTCCCTGAAGAAGAACGGTATCGTCCTTAAGCTCATTGTCGCCCGTAGGAACATCGCCGCCGACACATATATTAAACGGTATCTCGCGGTATAAAATCTCAGCGTGTTTCATATCATCACACACTTCGGACTGCATAAATGTTTTAATAACCGAAAGGTCAACTGCTTCAATTTCTTTTTCCGAAATAAATTTATTTTCAATCAAATAATTTTTACAGCTTTCAATTGCCTCCTCCGGGTTATCAGCATTTATATCAAGAAACTTAAGAACAAGATGAAGCACCGTACCCTTTGCCGCTGCCGAAAGCTTTTCACCCTTCATAAAGGCAGGCAGAAGCTCTTCTCTGTAACGAAAAACCTTTCCCTCCCCGTCAGTTTGTGAATTGAATCGGTTTTTCAGCTCAGTAACAGAATATTTTGACGAAAGCCCGCTGCTTTTTGCATAAGGATATGTATAAAACAGTCTTCTTGCAATTTCCTTTTTTTCGCTCTCTGTTACCGTAAAGTTTTTAGAGCTTTGCTGTTTTTCTTCTCCGGGTTCAACCTCCGATGGAGTAACCTCGGTTATTTTCCAACAGCATTTTTCTTTATCGGAATTGAGAGAAAGTAAAATCCAATCAAAATAACCCGAAGCTTTTTGCACATCATAAATGCTTTCTGTCCCATACTGCTCTTTTGAAAAATGTTCATCTATTTTTTCCTTTTTATCCGCCACAACAAAAAACAGTCTTTCTCTCGCACGGGTGAGGGCAACATAAAGGACACGCATTTCCTCCGCCAGGTCATCAAGGAGTAGCTGATAGGAAATAGCTTCCTTTGACACAAGGGGATATTTTATTCTTTTATCAAGGTCAACAAAATCACAGCCTATACCATATTCCTTATGCAGCACAAGTTTTCCGTTTCTGTCTCTTGTGTTAAACAATCCGTCGCCCTTAAGAATAAACACCACCGGAAACTCCAGACCTTTCGATTTATGAATACTCATAATCCGAACCACATCGCAGGATTCCGAAAGCACTTTTGCAGCATCAAAGCCTTTGCCTTTTTCCAGCTTTTCAACATATCTGAGAAAGTTAAAAACGCCCTTGAATGCCGAGCCTTCATATCTTTTTGCATATTCACACAAAAGCTCAATGTTGGCAAGCCTGTTTTTCCCTCCGGGGAGAGTCTGGATGTATGCAACAAAAGAGGTATCAGCCATAATTCTTTCTATAAGGCTGTAAACAGAACGGGTTTTACTGAGCTTACGCCACATTTCAACCGTATGGAGAAACGCTTTGCACTTTTCCGGAAGTTTTCCTTCTGATGCAGCACATTTTTTAACCGCATTATAAAAATACCCTTTTTTCATATAGCCGCGGATTTCAAAAAGCTCATTTTCTGTAAATCCACCGGGCAGGCTTCTCATAAAACCCAGTAAAGGAATGTCCTGCAATGGGTTATCGGTAATTTCAAGTGCTGAAATTATAAGACCGGTTTCGTGTACATCAAAAAGACCTGCGCCTCGGTCAGAAAAATACGGAATGCCGTAATTTTTAAGTTCTGCTTCAACATCATTTATAACACTTCCGGGGCTTCGCATAAGAATTGCAAAATCCCGATAGGTTGAAGGTCTGTAATTATCCGTTTTTGCATCATAAACATAATATTTTCCTACCATGCTCCGGATTTTTTCCGCAACAACCCTTGCTTCCAGGGAAACCTTGGAAACATCCTCCCGGTTTTCCCCGGTATTTACATTAAGGATTTCGGGCATCCCTCCGGTATAAACATCGGTTTCGGGATACTCTTTTCCTCCGTAAAGCTTTTCCTCATCAGAATATGCAATACCGCCTATCTGGGGGCTCATAATCCTGTAAAAAACGCTGTTTACACAGTCAATTACCTCCTGACGGCTGCGAAAATTCCTGTTCAGCATAATTTTACTCTGCAAGCCTTCTTTTTCATAGCTGTTAAGCTTATCTGTAAATATTTGCGGGTCAGCCTGACGGAATTTATAAATACTTTGTTTAA
>JAZQCS010000120.1:0-18738 GCA_045546415.1 Clostridia bacterium
CATCCTGAAATCGAAATTTTTGTATGAATTTCAAGGCGAAAAATGCACATAATCCTGACGGATATGAGCATTTTTTAACACAGAAATTCGACAAAAAGACGATTTTCAGGACAATACTTCCTTATCTGGCTGTGGCGAAGGTAACAAGCGGTTTTTTTAATAAATATAACACCATATTATGTAAACCTTGTTTGCCGGGTGTAAAAAAATGGTGAAGATACCACTTGTTGTACAATGTGTATGCGGTGTCTACCACATATTGTATAAAAAGGGAAAAACAACTACAAAATTCAGTTTAAAAACCTATAAAATGGCTTAACAAAGCCTTTCGTCAAAATTACCAAAAATGTTGAAAAGTATGCATTTTTGTAAAAAAAATGAAATATTCACCTTGACAAAGGGTGAAAAAAGTCGTATAATATAAGGGATGCAAGGCTAATAAAAATTATGGTTTTTGAAGTCTTGCAGAATAATCACTCCTTTTTCCACATAAATATATGTTGTGGACAAGGAGGGTATATAGTGATGAAATTTACCGGTGTAATTAAACGAAATTCTTCGCACCTTTATTTTTTTCTGCTTTTTTCGGGTTTTTTTATGGTTGGAATTGTGGCGGGTTCAGTAATTGCCACTTTTTTTAACTCCCGGGAGATTGAGCTGTTTGCTGAAAATGTAAGGTATTCGGCAATACATTACGGAGGGGAAATAAAGGGAACGGTTGTGAATTCGGCTTTCTCTGTGGGAATGCTTTTGGTGCTGCTGTGGTGTTGCGGTTTCTGTAAAAAATGGCTGGGTTTTTTTATTTCAGCTTCAGCTGTGGTTTTTAAGGGAGCTGTAACCGGGTATACCTTTGCTATGCTTATGAAAGCCTTCGGAACAAGAGGAATTGTAATATCGGCAGCAAGTGTTTTTCCTCAGTACATAGTTTTGTTGCCCGCGGTTTTTTTTGCAGCAACTGCTGCCATGAGCTTTTGCGAAATGAATTTTACAAAAACTAAGCTTAAAAAATATCTGATTTTGTTTTTGATATATCTTGCAGCAACTGTTATATGTGCTTTTGCAGACGGTTTTGCAGCGGGAAAGCTGATGGCAATGTGTTTTTAAAATTAACGAAAGGAGGTACCTCGTATGACAAGTCGGCTTATGAAAAAATATGTAAACTATCTTACAAAAGAAAAAAAACTTTCGGAAAATACTGTCAGCTCATATATGCGTGATATCCGTCAGCTTCAGGAATATGCGGCAGATTCCGGCATAACCGATTTGTGCGACATTACACATCAGGTTCTTGTTACCTACATAATTTATATGCAGCGTGCAGGTAAGGCTGCATCGTCAATTACAAGAGGTATCGTTTCAATTCGTTCGTTTTTTAACTTTGCGGTTATTATGGGTTATGTTGAACAGGACCCCAGTGAAGGTCTTGAAGTGCCAAAAAGTGAAGAACACAGCGTAAGTATACTTACTCAGGAGGAAATAAAAAGCCTGCTGAATTACCCCAAAGCGGTAGATTTCAAAGGTTACCGCGACAAAGCAATGCTTGAGCTTCTTTATGCAACCGGTATTAAGGTTTCCGAACTTATAGCCATAAGGATGGATGAGGTTGAAATTGCTGACAGCTACATCATATGCGGCAAGGGAAGCCGGAGAAGGGCGGTCCCTATGGGTGAAATGGCACAGCTTGCAGTTTCGAGATATATTGAGCATGCAAGAGCCCGTCAGCTTGTTGAAAAACAGGACCCTGAGCTTTTTCTGAATTTAAACGGACAAGCTCTGACCAGACAGGGCTTCTGGAAAATTCTTAAGGATTATAAAACAAAGGCAAATATATCTTCTGATATTACTCCTCACACTCTGCGTCATACCTTTGCAATGCATATGATTGAAAACGGAACTGAAATCCGCGATGTACAGACAATGCTGGGCAATAACAGCGGTTCTTCCTCGGCAATGTATAAGAAAATGCTGGACAAGCGTATAGCAGAGGTTTATAAAAAGGCTCACCCCAGAGCAAATAAAAAGTAAAAACACCTTTTGTAAAAGTAACAAAAGGTGTTTTTTTTGTGTAAAAAATTTTTGTGTAAAAAAGCCAAATGCGGCATAGCAAAATCTGTCTTGTTTAGACAGAAAAAATCAACAACATTGTATAAATCTTAAAGAAAAATATACTGAAAAATAAAATAGGAAGGTGAGTGGTTTTTAAAAATACAAAAAAACAGTATAAAAAAGTAAAACAAAATTGATTATACATTTTATCACATATAAAACAAAATTAAGCAAAAACGAGGGTTTACATTGAACAATCCCATGTTGTATAATTGAATTGGAAGTAAATATCAGGAGGGGAATTATGAAAAAAATTGCACAGCTTATTTTAATAACAATGATACTTGCTATATGCTCGGTTAATGTGTGCGCATACGAGGTGCCACGCATAGTGCTGAAGGCTTCGGACATTTCAGGCGACCCTGTGGCGGAAAACTATTTCACGGCAACAGGAGGAACCTATGTTATGCCTGAACAGTGCCGTGAGGTTGCTCAGCTTTTTTCTGTGGACAGCAAAAAGAATCTGTCGGGGGTGGCGGTGCGATGCCACAGCTGGGGTAACCATATAGGTGACCTGACATTTAAGCTTTATAAATGGGATATCGATTATGCAACCACCGTTAAAAGTGAACCCATACAGACAAAAACCTTTGTAAACTTTACCAACACTACAATGCAGAGAATGGACCTTGATAACGCCGATTTAAACGGTGATTTTTTGCTTGTTCTTACAGACCCGGTTGAAACTGTAGGACCTATGCTGGCAGATTATGAAAAGGGCAAAATTTTTGTTGACGGCAAAGAAGAAAAGGACAGTAAAAAGTTTGAACTTGTGGTGTACACTCTCGGAACACCGGATACGCCCGAAAGCTTTGATGAAACACCGCAGAATGCTTATGAAAATTTAAATATGGCAAATTATGCCGAGGCCGCAAGCTTTTATGCTACAGAATTTAACTGGGACGGAGTAAAGCACAAAGGTTATAATGCTAAAGGGAGCAGAGGCTATTATAAATATATTGTAGATTTTGGCAATGTTTCGCCGAGTGGTGCAGAAATTGAAATTTTCGGTTCCTTTACCGAGGCAAAACAAGTACAGCTAATACTTGACGATTATAAAACAGGAGATGTGCTTTGTACATTTCAAATAATGCCCGATGCAAAGGCTATTCACGAGTTTGTAACGGCAAAAATAAATAAAAGCGGCATAACAGGTGTACATCCCGTGTACCTTGTACTTGAAAACGGTTTCAGTATCAGTAACTTGAAATTCACAAAAGATGTGCCCCAAGACAACCGCTTTGAAAAAATTGTTGCGCAATACAATCAAACAAAGGATTTTACGACAAAAGACTCGTATTCCGACACATGGACAGCTACAGATATGATTGGCAGAAAGCTTGCCGATCATTCCGTTGCGGGAGACTATAACCCCGATAAGCAGGTTGGCCTTTTTTACTGGACATGGCATTGCAGTATCGGAAGTGATAAAAATGCGGCATTTAATCAGCGTGTTATTGATATGTACCCGGGTGATGAAGCGGAAATTAAAAACGATTACAGCTATAGCGAATGGAGACGTCTTGGCTATTGGAACGAATCCATTTACGGTGCATATAACGGCTTTGATGAGTGGGTGCTGAGAAAACAGCTTGAACTGTTTAATGCGGCAGGTGTGGATGCTCTCTTTTTTGATTCCACGAATGATGCAACTACATTTACACTCAGCTATATGACCCTTGCCAAGGTTATGCACCAAATGCACATTGAGGGTATTGAAACTCCCGGGTTTGCCTTTGCGCTTCCCTTTTTAGATGCAGAAAATAACCTTACGGATTTAGACAGAGTGTATGAAAACATGTATGCCTATGGACTGTACAGTGATTGTTGGTACTATTGGGACGGCAAACCTGTTGTTATGGGTCTTAAGGACAATTTGTCAAAGCCAACGGGGGATAGCGGCAGAGATGCACAGCATCAGGAAATGCTGGATTTCTTTACCTTCCGAGCAGGTCAGGCGAATTACGGCGGAGGACAGACGGTTGAAGACCAATGGCCATGGCTTGAAAGATATCCTCAAAATGCTTACGGTAAAAGTGAAAAATACGGTTGCGAAGCGGCTTGTGTAAGCATTGCACAAAACTCTACTCCCGAAAGCCTTTCTGCAATGAACGGTGAAAATATTACGGGCAGAAGCTATACATATAAGGATAAGTTTTCAAAGCTTTCTGCAACCTCACTTTATTACGGATACAACTTTATGGAACAATGGGAAAGAGCATATGAGCTTAACCCTGAATTTATTTTCGTTACCGGCTGGAACGAGTGGAATGCGGTTCATTTTGAATCATGGAGAAATGTTAAGGGTGCTTTTCCGGATTTGTATAACGACGAATACAGTCGTGATATTGAGCCTACAAACGGAGAGTTTAAGGACACCTACTACTACCTTCTTGTAAACGGAATAAGAAAATTCAAGGGTGTAAGACCTACCCCCATTGCTTCTGCTGAAAAAACAATAGATATTTCGGCAGGCTTTGAACAGTGGAGTGATGTGGGTCCCGAATTTGTTGGCTACAAGGGCGGTACGGAGGACAGAAACAGCATCCTTAAAGGTCCTGATGGCGGAGACTCCGTAACAAATACTACGGGTCGAAACGATATTGTTCTTTCCAAGGTGGCAAGGGATGGCGAAAACCTTTATTTCTATGTTGAAACGGCCGAAAACCTTTCAAACTATACAGATCCTTCGTGGATGCAGTTGTTCATAAACACCGACCGCAGTTGGAAAACCGGTTGGGAAGGCTACGATTATGTTATAAACCGTGTCGGCCCTTCCTCCGAAACGGCGGTTATTGAAAAATGGGACGGCAAGGATAATATGGTTGATTGGAAATGGAGCCATGCAGGAAATGTTTCCTATAAGGTTCAGGGGAACAAGCTTATGATTTCCGTGCCGCGTGGTCTCATTGGTGTAAACGGTGTTGTTGATATTGAGTTTAAGTGGAACGACAATATGCGGGTAAAGGGCGATATAATGGACTTTTACCGCAATGGCGACACCGCACCTGCAGGCAGATTTGCATATCACTATACCGAGGTGGGGGATAAAACAGTTACTGACGAAGCTGTTGACCCCGAAAATCTGCTTACTCACAAAATAAAAACCTTTATTGTTATGGGTATAGACAGAAATTATGCTTACAAATTCGGCAATAAAATAAAAATTGATGATGCAAGTGATGTAACTGCACCTATGATAATTAACAATAAAACCATGGTGCCGGTACGTTTCCTGGCGGAAAGCATAGGTGCCGAGGTGAGCTGGAACGATGAAACCAAAACCGTTATGGTGCAAAAAGAGGGCAAAAAGCGTATATCTCTTAAGCTTGACAGTAACGTAATGAAGGTGGAAAAAGAGCAGGTAACATTGCAATCTCCCGCTACCGAGGTTGAAAACCGTATATATGTTCCGCTGAGAGATATTGTGGAAGCTCTTGATATTACCTGTAACTGGTTTGACCCGGGCATTATAATTTTGGGTGTGCCTGATAATGAATATACAATGCTTTTCATAAATGGCGGAATTGAACAGATTTTCAATGCTTTTGAAATGCAACGGTAAATATGAAAACCTCTTTTGAATTTGATTCAAAAGAGGTTTTGTTCTATATTATATGTAGCTTTTCCATTTCATTTTTCAGCTTTTCTTTATTAACATCCGACATATTCCAAAGAGGAAGTCTGGTAATCTCCTCGCAAAAACCCATAAGGGAAAGGGCGTATTTTACAGGGATGGGGTTTGTTTCACAAAAAAGCAGGGAAATAAGCTTTTCGTATTTCTGCTGAAGAAAACGGGTCACTTCAACCTCACAAGCAAAAAAGCTTTTGCACATTGTGGAAACAGCACCGGGTAAAATGTTTGAAAGCACCGATATAACCCCGTTGCCGCCACAGGCAAGAGTAGGAAGGATTACATCGTCATTACCGGAATATACTGTAAAATCTTCACCTGCACAGCTTTGTATTTTTGAAACGGTGCGTACATCTCCGCCGGCTTCCTTTATGGCAACAATATTTGGTACCTTTGCAAGCTCTCCGCAGGTTTCAGGCAACAAATTCATACCGGTACGGGAAGGTACATTGTACAGAATAACCGGTAGCTTTACTGCCTCGGCAACAGCTCTGAAATGACGCTTAAGCCCTTCTTCGTTGGTTTTGTTGTAATAGGGAGTAACATGTAAAAGGGCATCCACCCCAACAGATTCAAGCATCTGACCCAGTTCAATTCCCCTTTTTGTGTTGTTGCTTCCGGCACCGGCTATGACCGGTACTTTGCCGCCAACACGCTCAAGGACAAACCTTGCTGTTTCAAACTTTTCTTCATCTGTAAGAGTGGATGCCTCTCCTGTAGTTCCGAAAATTATAATTGCATCTGCTCCGCCCTCAAGCTGAAACTCAATCAGCCCGGAAAGGGCATCGAAATCAATGCGGTTATCTTTTGTGAAGGGAGTAACCAGGGCTGTTCCGCAGCCTTTAAAAACACATTCCTTCACATTTATGCCTCCGAATTTATAATATTATCTGGCAAAATAGCCTTTTGCTGCAAGTAATTCTGCCATAAGCACGCCGCCGCCTGCTGCACCTCTGAGGGTGTTGTGAGAAAGGCAAACGAACTTGTAATCGTACTGGGTGTCCTCACGGAGTCTGCCGATGGATACGGCCATACCGCCTTCAAGGTTGCGGTCAAGCTTAGCCTGAGGACGGTTATCCTCTTCAAAGTAGTTAAGGAACTGCTTGGGTGCGCTGGGAAGGTTAAGCTCCTGGGGAGCACCGCTGAAGTTCTTCCATGCCTGCTTTATTTCATCAAGCGTGGGTTTTTTGTCAAAGCTTACAAAAACAGCTGCTGTGTGACCGTCAGAAACAGGAACACGAAGACACTGAGTTGTAATTGCGGGAGTTGTGGCATCAACAATTTTGTCGCCTTCAATTTTACCCCAGATTTTAAGAGGTTCAATTTCACTCTTTTCTTCTTCGCCACCAATGAAGGGGATAACATTATCCACCATTTCAGGCCAGCTTTCAAAGGTTTTACCTGCACCGGAAATTGCCTGATATGTACAAGCCAGAACATTTTTAATGCCAAACTTCATAAGAGGATGAAGCGCAGGCACATAGCTCTGGAGTGAGCAGTTGGACTTGACAGCCACAAAACCGCGTTTTGTACCGAGTCTCTTTTTCTGAGCTTCAATAATTTCAGCGTGGTCGGGATTTATTTCCGGGATAATCATAGGAACATCATCGGTATGGCGGTGCGCAGAGTTGTTGGAAATAACAGGGCACTCAAGCTTTGCGTAAGCTTCTTCAAGAGCTCTTATTTCATCCTTCTTCATATCAACTGCACAGAATACAAAATCCACGGTTTTTGCAATAAGCTCCATATCGGCAGTTGCATCATAAACCTTCATGGATTTTATTTTTTCGGGCATGGGAGTGGTCATTTTCCACCTTCCGCCCAAAGCTTCCTCATAGGTTTTGCCGGCACTTCTTGAAGAAGCGGCAAGCATTTCAATGTGGAACCAGGGATGGTTTTCAAGCAGAGTGATAAAACGCTGACCAACCATACCTGTTGCGCCTATTATGGCTACCTTGTAGTTATGCATTAAAATCATCCTTTCAAAAGCCGCATAATATTTTATGCGGAAAAAATACAAATATTTACCGAAAATATGGTATTACTTATATTTTACCACATAATACACAGATAGTCAAATTTTTTTGTAAAATAAATTTAATATAAATATGCAAAGGATTTAGGAAATATTTGTTGAATTTTATTAAAAGGGCTTGTTTTTTGCTCTAAAAATATGAAAAAGGTGGTCGAATGAAAAAAATATTTGCATTTCTCACGCTTTTTGCAATGTTAATTTCAATTTCCGTTTGTGCGGAGGAAATATCTGAAAATGTTACAGAAATAATTACCGATACAGAACAGATAATCGAAACCGTTCCGGAAGCTGCAGAGGAGCAACCTGAAAATCTTATAAGAGTAGGCCTGTTTTTCGGAAGCAGTGCGGTATCGGAGCTTAAGGTAAAAACTGCGGAGGCGTTTCTTTTGCCCGGTGACCTTGTGCCTTATCACAAGCTGAGCTTTTACTATGTTTACGAAACCGGCGGAATGAAGGTTGTAGGAAGCAATGGTGACCTTCTTGCTGAAGTGCCGGGAGGTGAGCCTTACCTTGTTTATGCGGGAAACGGAAGCTTTGGTATTGGTGACAGAACATACCGGCACAGCTTTGAGGTCACAAGCATAAACGGAGGTCTCAGGGTTGTTAATGTGTTGCCTCTTGACCATTACCTTTACGGAGTTCTGCCTAATGAAATATATCCGAGCTGGGGAGAAGAGGCTCTTAAAACCACAGCTGTGGCTGCAAGAAGTTTTACTCTTGCCTCTGTTTCGGGTAAACACAGCGGAGACGGATTTGATGTCTGTACAAACACCCATTGCCAGATGTACCGGGGAATGGGCACCGAATATAAGTCCACAAACAATGCTGTTGATGCCACAAGCGGTCTTGTGCTTACATACGAAAACAAAATAATCAGCGCAATGTACAATGCCAACAACGGCGGATACACCGAAGGTACGGAAAATGTGTGGATGGCAAAGCTTCCATACTATGTTTCAAAGCCGGACCCATATACTCCGGAAGATACCTGGACGGTTTCGTTTACTCCTGATGAGGTAAAAGAACTTCTTGCAAAAAGGAATGTGGATATTGGTGAAATCCGCAGAATTGAAGTTGAAAGCTATGCACCGTCAGGCAGAGCCTTAAAGCTTAACATAATAGGCAGAAACGGTGAATATTCGCTTACTAAAGATTCAATACGGTCTTTGTTTAACCTCAGAAGCACAATGTTTATGGTAAACACTACCGGAACAGCAACTCAGTCCTTTATTGATGCCATAATAGCAATGGAAAACAGCGCTGATGTGGGACTTGCCGTGGCAAGCCTTACGGACACTAACCTTACCTTTACCTTTGAAGGAAGAGGCTATGGTCACGGTGTGGGAATCAGCCAATGGGGATGTAAGAATATGGCAGACGCAGGAAAAACATATGAGGAAATTCTGAATTTCTATTATGAAGGCGCAGAAATAAAAAATCTGAAAGAGGTACAATAGTAAAAATATACTATTGAAAGTTTTTTGATAATATGATACAATTATATCATCATATATATCTTCAAATAAAAGAAAGGAGCGATTGGTGTGAAAAAAATTGCTTTATTTACATTGATTGTTTTAGTTCTCTCCTGCACAGTTGCATTTGCAGGAACCCCTATGTTTGAAAATGAAAATGAAGAGGCTGTAAAACTTTATGAGTTCCCGGGTGACCAGAACCCCGTTCAGCTTAAGGACAAGAACATTGCCCAGTACCTGATGGTGGATGCACCTTTTTCGGAAATCCATCTTAATTGCCCCAGCTGGAGTAACAACATTGGTTCTATGACTCTTAAGCTTTATGTATGGCAGGGTGACTATGACTCTACAGTTAAATCTGAGGTTATAGCTACAGAAACCTATGTGGATTATAATGATAACGCATGGCTTGTGCTTAAAGCAAACGGCGGTGCTTTTGCTGAAGGTGAATACCTTTGGGAACTTTCTGATCCTGTTGAAAATGTAGGTATATGGAAAGCTACATACGAAAGCTTTGATACAGAAATCATCCAGACCTCTTACGTTGGCGGTGCAGAAACAGGCGGTTGCTATGTTTGTGCTATTGTTTATGCCGATGAAGGCGCTACCATTGTAGCAGGCGGTACAACCGGCACAAACACAGGAAATACATCTGCAAACAAGGTTGCTCCCAAGGATACAGAAAACATTGTTATGTATGTTGACAATGCAAAAGCATTTGTAATGGGCGCAGAGAAAAACCTTGATGTTGCTCCTACCGTACTTAACGGCAGAACCTTCCTTCCCGTCCGTTTTGTTGCTGAGAATTTCGGCTGTGTTGTAAACTGGGACGAAGCTTCACAGACTGTTGTTATTGAAAAAGAAGATAAAATTATTGCACTTACAATCGGTGAATCTGCTATCAGAATCAGCGGTGAACATAAGACGATTGATGCAGCTCCTTATGTAACAAACGGCAGAACAATGGTGCCTATAAGAGCAATTGCTGAAGCTCTTGGTATGCAGGTGGATTATTACGACCCGGGACTTATTGTAATTGGTCCTCACGCAAAAAACATTGACCTTGAAAAGGTAAACGGTTTTATTGAATATTACAAATAAAAAACAAATTCCACGGAGCTTTTGCTCCGGGGAAATTTTTTTATATTCCAAGCATATTCAGATAGTCCTTGATGCAAAGCTCGAAATTCACACCGTAATGCTTTTTTCCTACAGTTTCCTCTGTTTTTCTTATGCACAGAACCACAAAATCAACTGCAATTTCGGTTGCCTTTTCCGGTGAGAAGCCTTTCATCAGCGCACTTAACAGACAGGAGGCAAAAACATCTCCGGTTCCATGGAAAGCAACATCCAGTTTCTCACGGAAAATGTAAGATATTTTGCCCTCTGAAATGCAGGCGGCACCGATTTCGTTTTCATTAAAGGAAACACCGGTAAGAACAATGTTTCCATCAGTCAGCTTGCTTAATTTCAAAAGCAGATTGTTGATGTAATCTTTGGTCTGGACCCCGTCCACATAAGGGGTTTTTGTCATAAAACAAGCCTCAGTTATGTTAGGGACAATTACATCTGCACCACGGCACAGTTTTGCCATACCGCCTGCAAAGCTTTCATCAAAGCCGGCATACAGTCTGCCGTGATCACCCATAACCGGGTCAACCAGAACAAAGGCGTTGTTTTTCTGACCGTCAATGAAGCTGCCTGAAAAATCAAGCTGACGGAATGAACCAAGGTACCCTGAATAAACAGCATCAAACCTGAGAGCAAGGGAATTCCAATGATTTGCAATAAGGGGCATTTCATCAGTAAGGTCGTGGAAAGTAAAACCTGTGAAATCCCCTGTGTGTGTTGAAAGCACAGCTGTAGGGATAGGGCAGGCTTCAAAACCTGCCGCACTGAGCAAGGGCAGAGCCACGGTAAGTGAACACTTTCCAAGACAGGATATATCATTTATTGCGGCAATTTTCTTCTGTGAAAACATAAAATCTCCTTCATTTAAATAATATCTTATTTTAGTATAATACAATACTTACGGTTAGTCAATAGTAAAAATAGCTAAAATGTTTTATTGGTTTTCTTAAGATTTAACAGTTTGTTAACATTTTTTTAAAATGTATAAGGTAAAATAATATATATAAAATAATGAAAGGTAAAATGGTGAAAACTATGAATGATTTCAAAGATACAAACCAAAACAATGTTACAGAGAACGAAGTGGTCCCTGTTGTGGAAGATCCTATCCTTCCTGAAGAAAACATAATTCCTGAGGAAACTGAAGGGTCTGCCGAAACAGTTGCAGAAACAAATGAAACGGCAGACCCGGTGGGTACCGGGGAAACAAAACCTCCATATGAATTTTATAAGGAAAACCTGTACGAGGAAAAGAGCAAAAATAAAAAGAAACCCGGTATGTGGATTGGTCTGCTGGCGGGTGCTCTGGCGGGAGTTCTGTTAACCACAACCGTAGGCTCAGCACTTATGTTCAAGGTGGGAATTCTGAAACTTCCTTCATTTAAAAACATAAGACAGGAGATAGATGACCGAAACCAGGATAATTCTTTTGATTTCAACCAGCTTAGCGATGGCGAGCGTGAAGCAAAATCTGTTGTTGATATTGCTGCTGAGGTGGGTCCAAGCGTTGTTATGGTAACCACAACAAGTACAGTAAACACTTTCTTTGGTAATTCCCTTCAGCAGGGAAGCGGCTCGGGGATTATAATAAGCGCGGACGGATACATTATAACTAATAATCATGTGGTGGAAAACGCACAGATCGTAAAGGTTATTCAGTCCGATGGTACCGAGTATGGTGCAACCGTTATAGGAGCAGATGCAAAGACGGATATTGCTGTTTTGAAAATAGAGCCTGAAGAAAGCCTGACTGTTGCTGTTATGGGAGATTCAGATAAGCTTCAGGTTGGTGAAATTGCCATAGCAATCGGAAACCCTCTGGGAACACAGCTTACCGGAACGGTTACTCAGGGTGTTATAAGCGCAGTTAACAGAACAGTAGAGGCTTCCACAAACACCTATGTAAACCTTATACAGACAGATGCGGCAATAAACCAGGGTAATTCCGGTGGCGCACTTGTTAACGGATACGGTGAAGTTGTGGGAATAAACACGGTGAAATATGCAGCTTCAGGCGTTGAGGGCATTGGCTTTGCAATTCCTATAAACGATGCAATGCCCATAGTTGCAGACCTTATAGAAAAAGGCTATGTTTCGGGCAGGCCGCTTATCGGTATAAGCGCAATTGAAGTTACAGACCAACTTGCTTATGTTAACAATCTGCCTGTAGGTCTTTATGTTTCAAGAGTAAGCCCCGGAAGTGCTGCGGAATTCGGCGGTGTACGGGAAGGTGATGTTATTGTCAAGGCGGATGGCGTTCCGGTACGGACTGTTGATGAGCTTAATGAACTGAGAGATAAAAAGAAGGTTGGTGATGCTATGGAATTAAGCATTTACCGAAACGGAAAAAACATAGAAGTCACAATAAGATTGTTAGAGGATAATACTGCGAGAGCACAGTGAAAATGCAAAAAGTACAAGAAAAATGGAAAATGCTGACGGTCGGTGACGGTAAATGGCAATAAAATGCGAAAAAATGGGAAAACTAAAGGTACCAAAAACGACGAAAAATGACAAAGTTATCGGAAAAATATTGGAATATTAGTGGAATATCATATAAAATATACAGAAAATCAGCCCTTTTTTAGTGGAAAATATAGAAAATTAAATAAAATGTACAAAACACTTGAATTTTAGAATTGTTTGTATTATAATATATTATGTTGAAGCTGAGACAAATGATAATAGGGAGGACCCATGAATGAGTAAAACAAGAGTGCTGATAATGGATGACAACGAAAAATTTTCAGCAAAGCTTAAAGAAGAACTTGAGCTTACTGAAAAATTTGACATAATCGGTTGTGCTTCCAACGGAAGGGAAGGACTGGATATGTTCTCTATGTATCTTCCGGATGTGATAGTTCTTGATATTGTTATGCCGGTTATGGATGGTTTTGGTGTACTTAGCAGAGTTGCCGGAAAAGCAGTTGTCATTGCCGTATCAGGATATGAAAGTGAAAGTACAATAAGTAAAATTGCTGCTATGGGCGCAGATTACTACATTTCAAAAACTGTTGAGCTTAGTGAAATTGCCGACAGATTGGTTATGTTTACCCAAAAGAACTCCGGGGGTGCAAAGGAATTGGAGGGTCTGTTCCGGGTTGCAGTACAGGAAGAAAAAACAACAAGCATTGAGTCCATGGTAAGTAACATTATTAAGCTTGTAGGTGTTCCGGCACATATAAAAGGGTATCAGTTCCTTCGTGATGCAATTATGTGGACAATTGAGGATATGGGGCTTATTAATGCGGTAACCAAGGAGTTGTATCCGGGAATTGCAAAGAAATACAATACCACATCTTCAAGAGTTGAAAGGGCTATCCGCCATGCAATTGAGGTTGCCTGGGAACGGGGTGACATTGAAACAATAAACAAGCTGTTTGGCTATACCGTACACAATAATAAGGGAAAGCCCACCAACAGCGAATTTATAGCCATGATAGCGGATAGGTTGCGTTTGCAGCTGAAAAACGGTAACGATGATGTTCCGGCATAGTCAAACAGCGCTTTAAGAGACAGAATTCCATTGCTTTAAGGTCGGCGTTTACGGCTATGAAAGGTTAACTAAGCAGAGGCGAAAATTAACCTTTGAAAATTGAAATTCAGATAAATCGGGTATGAAAAAACCGCAATGTAGTTTTACATTGCGGTTTTCTGCTTTGCCGAAAGCTCAATCATGAGCGTTTCAAGTACAATCCATTTATCTTTGCCTTCGAGCTTTATGGCTTTGTCTGCCTCCAGACAAAGTCTGAGCATGGCTTTGAGACTCTGAACAGAAAGCTTGCGGGACTGTTCAGCATATTTTCTTGCAATAAAAGGAGCCACACCGAGCTCGCCGGCAAGGTTCTGACAGCCTTCCTTCTGTAACAGCTTTGTTTTAAGCATACCGGATACGGAATTTCCGAGAAGAGGAATTACCTTTGAAGGTTCTTCGCGGAGAAGCTTTAAATCGGCAAGAATGGAAAATGCAATATCCCGTTTCCCGGTTGTTACACAATCCAGCATATCAAAAATTTTATCCTGAAGGCTTTTTGCAACTACAGTTTTAACATCCTCTAAGGTTATTGTTGACCCGTCACCACAAAAGTCCATAAGCTTGTTCATTTCGTTATGAACATTACCCATTGCTCCGCCTGCTCTGGATATAAGCTCATTTACGGCATCAGGATTAATGGAAAATCCGCGCTTGTTCAGGAAGCCTTTTATCCAGGTTACAAGAGTGGCGTTGTCAAGAAATTTAAACTCGGTAAAACAACCGGATTCTTTGAATTTTTTCAAAAGGGCACTTCGCCCGTCAACTTCAGCCTCGTCAAAAATTACTACAGCGTAATCAGGCGGATTTTTAAAAAGCTCTGCCCAAAGGTCCCTGTCCTTTTCGGAAACACTTTTGAAAATACCGCTGTTTTTAATTATGATGAGCTTGTCGTCTGCCATAACAGGGTAGCTTTCAATTGCTCCAAGCATAGTGTCGGCAGGGACATCCTTGCCATCAAAGGTAATAACATTAAATTCTGCCATAGGGTTGTTTTCAAAAGCGTTTTTGAATCTTGAAATGTAAAAATCCTTGTTAAAAGTTTCTTCCCCCGTGAACAGGTACATTCCGTTTAATTTTTCCTCTTTCAATCTGGCACGAAGGATTTCAAGAGAATCGTCATTTTTTTGTGCCAAGGTAAGACCCTCCTTAATAGTGATTAAGACTTGTTTTTACGGTTATTTTTCCGTTGCGGTAAACCCGGAAGCGTACGGCTCCGCAGTTTGCCGTAACAAAGGTTTTTGTGCGGTTTTTTGTCAGGCGGTTAACCGTAGCCGAATGGGGATGGGAATAATTATTGTATCTGCCTGAACTTATTACGGCATATTCCGGTGATACTTTTCTGAGAAATGGCTCTGAGGATGAACCGGCAGAACCGTGATGAGCAACTTTGAGAACGTCACACTTTTTCATAAGCGGGAGCAATGCATTTTCTGCAGCAGCGTCAATATCACCGGTAAACAGAAAATCTCTGCCTCTGCAGGAAACACCTGTAACAAGTGAACCGCGGTTTGTGTCCGTACCCGTTCCGCCAAGACAGAAAAAACTGAAGGTTACCCCGTCTGCTGTGGCAAGGTCTCCGTTATTAACGGCCACAAGATTACAGCCATGCTTGTTTGCAATTTTTGTTATATGAGTCATATCGCGCAGCTTCAGACTGTTTGCAGAAACATAAATATTTTTCACATTAACCCGGTCTGCTATTAAATCCAATGCACCGGCATGGTCAGCATCCTCGTGGGAAAGTATAATGCCGTAAACTTCTTTTATGCTGTTTCTTTCAAGATATTCCAAAGAGTAGGAGCGACCCGAAGCGGTAACATCACCGGTATCTATGAGAATGATTTTGCCGCCAGGCAGCTGAATGACTGCACTGTCACCCTGACCTGCATACAGCTGAGTTATAGTGAAGCTCTGTTTCTGAACAATGCCATAAAGAGCAGAACCAAGCAGCAGAGAAACAAGTACACCAAAAAACAACACAGTAAAACGGTGGTTCCTTCGTAAAATAAACATCAACATAAAAAGAAAAACATATGAAGCTGCAATTGAGACAAAGCCGGCAGCAATGAAAGGTATCTGACCGAAGGGCAGATTTGCCAGAAAATGAGTGATATTTAAAACAACGGAGCATAAACCGTTGGTTAATGTGCCGGCAACAAAGGAAAGGGGAGCAAATGGCGAAAGAATTACCGTTAGAAAGCCTCCTATGAATATTGGAGCAATAAGCGGTACAATAAGAAGATTGGAAAACAGACCAAGCCAGGAATAGTAATCAAAATTCCACATCAGGTAGGGAAGGGTTGCCGCATTTGCAACCAGAGTCATAAGAAAAGTATTGACCAGGGAAGAATTGGTATTAATTTTCGATTGAAGAAGCGGAAGGAAAAGAATCAGCCCTGCGGTGGATATAAACGACAGCATAAATGATGGATTATAAAGCAGGCAGGGGTTCAGCCCAAGCATTACGGACGCACATAATAAAATAAGCAAAACAGAGCTTGTTCTTCTGCCGGTTACGATGCCGGACATACTGCAGCAGCCCATAACGGAAGCGCGTATAACCGAAGGTGAAAGGCCGCTGAGAATCATATATAAAACCAGAACTGCAAAAATAACTTTAGCCTTTGTTTTTCTGCGTTTTGTAAAAAGCTTTGTAGCGTTGAAAATAAGGGTAATCAGGATTGAAACATGCATACCGGAAACTGCAGTTACATGGCTTATGCCAATCTTTCTGGCGTTTTCTGTAAGCTTTTCGCTGAAACCGGAACGGTCACCCAGCAGAACCGCTGAAACAAACTCGTAGTTTTCGGGAGAGAGGGAACGGTTAAGTGCAGCTTTGGAAAAGTCTCTTATTTTATATATAATTACAGAAGGGTGAAAGGAAGAGGGAAAAACCTTTACTGAGGTTGGCGAATTGCATATACCGGTAACTCCCAGAGACAAGTAATATCTTTTGAGATTAAACCCTCCAAAATTCATGGCAGATTCCGGAACAGTCAGTTCGCCCGTAATTATTGCTTCACAGCCGGGCTCTGCGTTACGAAACATATTATCCGGAGCGTAAACATATATTTTTCCGGGAAAGGCCCCTGAAGTTGAGACGTTTTTGATTTTTTCCACATCTACGGTAACACGGAGGGAGTTTTCCTCATCTGAAGGAATAATATCGGTTATTCTTCCGTAAAATATACAATTTCCGGTGTATGTATCGCTTATTTCAAGACTGCGGTTTTCTATAAATTCCATAGGCAGAAGACTAAGTGCAAAAGCAAGCACAACAGCATAAATTTCAAACTGAAACCGATTGAATTTTCTGCGCACAAGCAAAAGTATGAACAGGGCAAAGGTTAATGTGCAGCTTATGTCGCGGCAGATATCCAGGTTTATTAATGAGCTCAGAGAAATGCCTGAAATAAAAGCAATTGTCAGCGGAAAAATTAACGGCATAAAAAAATTCCCCTTAATTTAGCTTATATAAATTATACTGTTTTTTGCACAATTTGTCAACCACATAAAACAAAAGCGGTTAAACCTTTGTTTAACCGCTTTTAATCTGATTTTTTATTCAGCAGCTTCTTCGGTGTTACCTTCAGCATTTTCTTCGGTGGTGTCTTCTACGGAAGCATCTCCATCTTCAACATCAGTAGTTAAGTCAACTGTATCTGTCTGAACCTGATCGGGTGTAACCTCAGGAACAACAGGAGCAGAAAGCCTGGAAACACCAAATGTAAGAAGAACAGATGTTATAAGGAAAATAATTGCAGATGCTGTTGTGATAACTGCAAACTTGGAATCAAGTGTTCTGCCCTTGTTCTTACCGAAGAAAGTTTCGGAAGCACCGCCTACGATACCTGCCATACCTTCTTTTTTTGCTGACTGCATAAGAACAGATATAATAAGAACAACTGAAACAATAATCTGAATAATGCCGACAACGGTATTGAAAATTTCCCAATTCATTTAAAAATCACTCCTAATTTTCTAAAATACAAATTTACCATACAAGTATACCACATTTTTTGGTAAAAATCAAGCCCTTTTATTAATTTTTATAAATAAAATTAAAAAAGCCTTACTTAAAAATCAGCGGGAGTGCTTATGTCACCATAGCTCCCGCTGAAAAACTTTTTTACTTAATAACTCTTACCTTAAGAACGCCATCAATGTTTGAAATTGCTTCAATGTCATCGGCATGAAATTCTCCGGTAGTGTCAATGATAGTGTAAGCGTAATCCTTTTTGGACTTGTTTATCATATTGTCAATGTTGATGCCTCTGTCAGAAATGATGGAGGATATCTGAGAAAGCATTGACTGCTGATTTTTATGAGCAATGGTAAGTCTCTGGTTACCTGTTCTGGGAAGAGAACAGTCAGGATAGTTGACAGAGTTTTTAATATTACCGTTTTCAAGGTAATCAACAAGTTCTGCACCTGCCATTGTTGCACAGTTGTCCTCGGATTCGGGTGTGGAAGCACCGAGGTGAGGAATTGTAACGATACCGGGAACACCGAGTACGTCTTCTGTGGGGAAGTCAACAACGTAGGATGCTACCTTGCCTGTCTCAAGTGCTGCCTTGAGGTCAGTTGTGTTGACAAGGTCTGCTCTTGCAAGATTGAGGATCCTTACACCATCCTTCATTGTAGCGATTGTAGCGGCATTTACCATACCACGTGTTTCGGCATTGAGGGGAACGTGAAGTGTGATGTAATCACTTTCAGCATAAATATCAGCAAGGTCTGTTACATATTTTACGCAGGAAGGAAGGCGGATTGCAGCAGCGGGAGAAAGGAAGGGGTCATAACCTACAACCTTCATGCCAAG
>JAZQCS010000121.1:0-63474 GCA_045546415.1 Clostridia bacterium
GCATCCTGAAATCGAAATTTTTGTATGAATTTCAAGGCGAAAAATGCACATAATCCTGACGGATATGAGCATTTTTTAACACAGAAATTCGACAAAAAGACGATTTTCAGGACAATACTTCCTTATCTGGCTGTGGCGAAATCACACTCACAACAGTTTCCTCAGCAAGTGATTTAAAAAACTCCCTTTCCGCAAGGCATTTTGCCTACGGAAGGGGAGTTTCTTTTTATTCAGGTTTTATTGTAATAAGTACAATTTCCGGACGGTTAAATATTCTCGGCAGCTTTGTATTTTCCTTTGAAAGCCCTCTTCCTACTATCAGCGTTTTTCCGGCAAAATCATATTTACCGCCGGCAAGCTCCGGGAAAAAACCCTGATTCGGAGCATAAAAACCGTTCATCAAAAAAGGTATTCGGAACTGGCCGCCATGGGCATGACCGCATAGTGCCATATCAAACCCGTGTTCAAAATATGTTTCCGCCTTTTCCGGTCTGTGAGAAAGAAGAAGGTTAAAAGCATTGTCCTCCACATTCTTTGCGGCACCTTCAAGTTGTTTTTCCCAATCTCCGGGAGACAAATATTTATCCACCTCCGGGTCATCAACACCGCAGATGTTAACTGTAGTTTCTCCCACCTTAAAAGGTACGCAATCGCCACGAAGCTCCTTTATTCCAAGAGCTTTTATACGCCTGAAATATTCCGTCATTTTCCCGGTCCACCACTCGTGGTTTCCGCTGACATAGAATGCCGGATAGTTTTCCGACACTCTTTCAAGCAAAATCCACGCATTGGTTTCGGGAATTACATCGTCAATTATATCTCCGCCAAAAAGCACAGCATGAGGATTGAACTTCTCAATTTCTTTCATGATATTCTGCTGATTTTCGCCATATTGACAAGAATGAAGGTCAGAAACAAACGCAAGCCTTATTTCCTCTTTAACCCCGGTGGTTTCTATCTCATAATAAACCGATTTAAGGTCGGTACGAAAAGCAGAAATACCTAAAAACACAACACACACTAAAGCAAAAATAAATATCAGTTTCTTTTTCATTTTTTTATCCCAACAGCACATCGCTTACAAGCATAAGACAAAAACCTACAAGAAGGGAATATGTTGCACCGCGCTGACTTCCGTGAGCATGGGTTTCCGGAATCATTTCGTCGCTTATAACATACAGCATGGTACCACCGGCAAAAGCAAGTGCAAAAGGCAGCACAGTCTGAGAAACACTTACTGCAAAGTAGCCAATTAAAGTACCCACAACCTCAACAAGTCCCGTAAGCAGAGCAATAAAAAATGTTCTGCCGGGCTTTACTCCTGCCGCCAGCATAGGGCCGATAATTACCATACCTTCAGGAATGTTCTGCAGAGCAATACCTCCGGCAATGAGAAACGCCTGAGAGGTATCTCCTGAGCCAAAGCCAACACCGGCAGCAATGCCTTCCGGAAGGTTATGTATTGCTATTGCCATGACAAACAAAAGTACCTTGCCCAGGTCTGCATTGTTATGGTTTTCCTGCTCTCCCCCTGCAAGCTTATGCAGATGGGGAACAAGCTTATCAATAAAATTAAGACACAAGGCTCCGGCAAAAATGCCTGCCACAGTAATTGCCACACCGTATTTTCCTCCGTATTCCACCGAAGGTATAACAAGTCCAAGCACCGCAGCTGCAAGCATAACGCCTGCCGCAAAGGAAAGGACAATATCCGAAAAACGGTGGGATATTTTTTTAAAGCAAAAGCCGATAATCGCACCGAAAACTGTGGCACCGCCAACACCAAGTGCTGTAATTAACACCAGATTCATTTTCATTCTCCTTTACAGAATGTTCTTTATGATATTTTATCATTAAAAAACAAAAAAGTCAACTGTTTACTCCGCTTCATCTGCAAAGGGAAGAGTAAGGGCAACATAGGAGGCAAAGCCGTGATCAAGGCTTCCTCCGGGTGCATCGCGATATTCCCATAGGGTATCAGTTGCACCGCACATATCCTTAAAAAATCCGTTTATGTTTTCCAGCATGAGCTTGCTGTCCTTCATATCAAGCAGAACATTCATTCTGAGATAAAGTCCTATAAACGCATTTATTCTGCAGAATTTACCCTCCGGAACAAACTCCGCAAAGTTATTGCAAATGTGTTTTTTAAGCTTTGCAAACTCAGGAGAATTAATATCTATTCCGCAGTACAAAGCAGCGTAATACTGACAGGCTTCCGAAACATTTGTGGTGTTTTCAAGCTCGCCATCAACGCTTCTTACGGCATTATCCACAAACACTTCACCGTTAAATGCCATATCTACCACATTTTTGCGGATTCTGCCCGCCTTTTCACAAAGACCTTTTATTCCGAAAACCTTTTCTGTGTTTTCAAGCATTGCCGCATAAAGCATATTTGTGGGGTAGTTTACATCCTGACCCCAGGAATTTGCTTCGGACCATTCAATAAACTGCCATGAAGGAAGCTTTTCAAGAAGTCCAAGCTCATTTTCATACTTTTTGAAAAAATTAATAAGTCCGGTTACGGTAGGACGGAAAATTTCTTTATCCACATCGGGACGGCGTTTTGTAAGGTACTCACAAACCTCCATTACGTACCACATATCCCATTGGGGAATAAACTTGTTGTTTTCGTGAGGGTCTGAAGGGTACACCATGGGAAGCACACCCTCAGGGAATTCCCCTTCGTTTTTATAAAGTACATAGTTTTCCAGGAAAACATCCTCAACATCGGTATTGCCCATAAGAAAATATTCTGCTCTGCCCGTGAAGAAGGAATCACAAAGCCAGCCTGCCCGTTCACGGGAAGGGCAATCAGTGAAAATATCCATTGCGTTGTGGGCAAATGTACGCTGCGCTGCACGGTATACATCATTTAAAATCGGTTTATTAAATGTTCTCTTCACCGCTGCGGACATATCCCTCTCTAAAGCTCTTACGCCCGTTCTTTCTATTATAATACTACCCCTTTTTACAAAAAACGCAACCTCCATAAAATTATAGGGCTCGAAGGTTTCTGCCTTTATCTCCTTTCCTGCCGGAATGAGATATTCCGCAACACATTGCATATTTGTAAGCCGCATGGAATAAGGCTGATTCATACTTTCCTCAGTAAAGGAAATTACAAGCTGTGTATCCTTTTCTGCCTTTGCATCAAAACGGATAAAGCCCGATTCTATCCTTCCGAAATCCACCTTCATCCATTCGCCCTCATTTAAATGTACGGGCATCTCACCCTTGCCGTTTTCAGCGTTTAAATCAAGAGACCATACATAGCGGTAAGGTTTGAATTCTATTTCATCCTCTTCAAAGTACCCCCAATCAGGTTCTCCTCTCATATTTATAGAATATGCATTTGCTTTGGGAATAGCCTTGTCTGTGCCTACAAAGGTACCCTTTGCGGCATATTCCGAAAGCTCGGTTACACCAGTAAAAGGCTTAGGAGCGCGTCTTGGAATGAACTTTATATTTTCGCAAACCGTTATGGTTTCTGCCAAATTCTCCGGCGCAAAAATGTCATCTGCGAAATAATCCATATGCTCTTCAAAATGCCTCTGAATTGAAAAGCGTTCCACCTTGCGGATAAAGCGTGTATCGTGGAAGCAAGAGAAATCTCTTCCGGTATAAAGCACAGGCTCACCGCCCATTTCCACTTCTGCGGCAAAAAAGGAATCCTGATACACCGTTGAAAGTGAACAACAGTTATAGCCTGCAACAAAAACCGTAATTTCTGCACTTTTGTATCCGCTCAGGTCATATTCATCCACACGGGCGTAACCCTTTGCCGCTCTTGCGGGACCGTGACCTGCAAATTCACCGTTTATGTAAAGCTTGTAAAAATCCGCACAGGCAATTTTAAGCTTTGCCTTTTCAGTATTTTCCACCTGTGTCCTGAAAACCAGGTGTCGATTAAACTTATCCATTCTGTCTTTTGTTTTTATCCATACCGGAACCGCTTTTTTAAACATAGTTTTCTCTCCTTGCATAATTGTTTACTCGATTTTAGCACAAAACCATATTTATGTCAATAGCTTTTTTGCTCATTTTTGTGATTGTTTTTTCAAAAGTTGTAAATGTATGCCGATGGCGAAACTCCCGTGTGTTTTTTAAATTCGGAGGAAAAATGCTTTTCATCATTGTATCCGCACTGAAAGGCTATTTCACGAATGGAGAAATAGCCTGCAACCAACAGACCTTTGGCATATTCCATCCGTTTTTCTATAACATATTGTTTTGGCGAAACCCCCAATTCCTTTTTAAACAGCTTCCTGAAATAGGTTTCGCTCATAAAGGATTTTTCAGCTGCTATTTCAAGTGAAAAATCCCGTTTCAGGCAGTTTTGTTCAATGTACAGTACCGATTTTGCAATTTTACTGTCTCCGATTATATTTTTGCTGTCCCTGTAAATATCTGCAAGTATTTTGCTGAAAATTGCCGCACATTCGTTTTTATACCCTATTCCGCGGTTGTTCCAGCAATCAAGGAGTGTCCGGAAGCTTTCACGGTATTTCTCCGGATTTCCGGGGTAAAAATGCTCAATTTCATTTGAGTGATAGTTAAAGGATTTAAAATGAACCACTATAAGGTTGTCCTTTACGGAATCCCTTGTATAATTCACATTTGAAGGCACGTAGCACAGAGAATTTTCCGTAAGTGCCGTTTCCTTTCCCGAAACTGTTAACACCGTATCCGCTTCAAAACGAAAAGACAATGCATCAAAATTACGGTTATGATTAAAAGCTTTTGAGCCTGACATATCAAGGCTTAAAACCTCAAGTATTTCAAAAGCTATATATTCCTGACCGAAAAACACAACATCATCTCCTTTTTTCGCTTTAATTCTATCAGATTTGTTTCGAAAAGTCAACTCTTTTGCTCATTTTTGGGGTGTACTTTTTATTTCATTAATGCTATAATCATATCAAAGGAGTTGATTGTAATGAGCGAACGCAGAAAAGTCCTTGAGCTGTTTGAAGCTCAAAAACAGTTTATGGAGGGTAAAATCCAAACAGGCATCGAATCACACCGTAAAGGTTTCGGAAACCTTACCGTTACCGACCAGAACGGCAATCCGGTGTCGGGTGCGAAAATAACCGTAAACCAGAAATCTCACGAGTTTAAGTTCGGTGCAAACCTTTTTATGCTTGAAGAGTTTGAAACCCCTGAAAAAAATGAAAAATACAAAGAGTATTTTTCGGATTTCTTCAACATGGCAACTCTTCCCTTTTACTGGAATGCTACCGAACCGGAAAAAGGGCAGACCCGTTATGACAAAAACAGTCCCAAGCTTTACCGCAGGCCTCCAATTGACCTGTGTATGGAATTTTGCGAAAAGCACGGCATAGAGCCCCGTGAACACGCTCTTGCCTATGAACAGTTTTTCCCCGAATGGCTCAGTCAATGCTCTGTTTTTGAGGTGAAAAAAGCTTTCGAAAAACGGTGCATGGAAATTTCCGAAAGATACCGGGACAGAATTCCCACCATTGAGGTTACAAACGAAATGGAATGGCCAAAAGGAAAAACTGCTTTTTACAATGAACCGGATTTTATTGAGTGGTGCTTTAAAACCGCAGAAAAATATTTCCCGTCAAATCAGCTTGTAATTAACGACCACACAGCACTTGTATGGGGAGATAACATCCGGCCCTCTGCCAAATATTACGCATACACCGAGGCGGCTATGCTTAAAGGTGCCCGGGTTGATGCCATAGGCTTGCAATACCATATGTTTTACCGCAAAGAAAGCGAATACAAGGCAACAAGACCATATTATAACCCCCAAAACCTTTATGCTCATATGGATTTATATTCAGCCCTCAGCAAGCCCTTACAGGTAACAGAGGTTACCATTCCGGCTTATTCTGGCGGAGCCGAGGATGAACAAATTCAGGCAGAGATTCTGGAAACTCTTTATTCCATATGGTTTTCCCATCCTGCAATGGAACAGATTGTTTACTGGAACTTAGTTGACGGTTACGCCCATGTGGCAGATGCTACTCCGGAAAAAATAAGAGCAACACAGGGAAATATGGCAATTGGCGAAAACTATTTCCACGGTGGACTTATCCGTTTTGATATGTCCCCTAAGCCGGCTTACTACACCCTTAAAAACCTGATACAGAACAAATGGCACACCGCAGAAAAGCTTGTCAGCTCCGCTGATGGTACAGCCGCCTTCAAAGGTTTTTACGGAAAATATGATGTAACCGTAGAAGCAGAAGGTAAAACCGTCACCTGCGAAATCAATCTTTATTCAAAGTCACCTCAAAACAACAATTTCATGATAAAGCTTTAAATTTAAACATTTACATAATTATCACATTCCTTTCATAATTGCCGTGTATATTATAAATGAAGGATGAAAAGGTACCTTTCATACATACACTCATACAATTATAAAGGAGGTAATAAAATGAAGAAAAAAGTCATTGTTACAAGTGTGTTGGCGGCTCTGCTGATTGGCTGTGTTACCGCTTCGGCTTTTTCCGCCGGCGGTATGTTCGGCAAAGGTCCTATGCACAAAGGTGGCAAACATGGCGAAACTCAAAGCTTCGTAGAAGGTTTTGTACCCCCTTCAAGACCCTATATGCCTGAGCTTACTGAAGAGCAGAAGGCCGAAATGCAGGAAAAAGCTTTGGAAAGACTTAACAAACAGCTTGAAAACGGCGAGATAACTCAGGAGGAATATGACACCATGCTTACGGCAATTGAAAACGGTGAGTTCCGTTTTGGTGGTAAGCGTCCGGGCAGAAAGCCTATGGGCAAGCCGGGTTCTGATGTTTCATTTAAAAAGGATTCCGAAGCTTATGAAAAACCGCCTGTGCCTGAGCTTACCGAAGAGCAGAAAGCCGAAATGAAGGAAAAAGCAATAGAGAAGCTCAACAAAGAGCTCGAAAACGGCAAAATAACTCAGGAAGAGTACGAAAACGTGCTGGAAGCAATTGAAAACGGTGAATTTGCTTCCGGTTTCAGAGGTAAAAAAGGAGGTCCCCGCGGTCATTTCAAACCGGACCGTGAAAAGTTTGAAACCCCCACCGAAGAAGCTTCTGCTGAAGAATAATCCCCCATAAAAAACAACCCGCAATGAAATTTCATTGCGGGTTTTCCGGTTGTATTAAAGTACAAGCGAGGGTGCTGTGTAAACTCTTGCTGCAAGCTCAGAATTAAGCATATAAAGGCTCTTGGGGTCAGAACCGAAAAGCTCCATCTTTGTAATCATATCGTTGGCATTGGTTTCTTCTTCACCCTGTTCCTTTACAAACCAGTCAAGGAACTGCATTGTTCTGAAATCCTTAACGCTGTATGCCTCGGCATAAATGTCATTGATAAGTGAGGTTACATATTCCTCGTGTTCAAGACCAGCCTTAAGAACTGTCATATCGCTGTCAAGCACCTTGTCAGGCTTTGCAATTGCCTCTAAGGTTACCTTTTCGTTGTTGTTCTGCAGATATTTGTAGAACAGCATTGCGTGGTCTCTTTCCTCCTGAGCCTGAACATAGTACCAGTTAGCAAAACCGTCAAGTCCTCTGTCCTCAAAATAGTTTGAGAAATCCAGATAAAGGTACGCTGAATAAAGCTCCTTGTTTATCTGCTGGTTAAGCAGATCTCTTACTTTTTTGTCCATCATTTTAAATTCCTCCTAAAATATAAATTTAATCGGTTAAATAAATTTTAACCGTATCGGTTACCTTTTTTTCTTTTACAGCCGAAACCTGCACATAGGCATATTGCCCCTTGTGAAGCTTCTGATTTCTTTCGCTGTATTCCTTTTTGGGTATGTATTTTTCTTCAACCTCACCCTTTTCGCTGAATTCCTGTATAAGCATTTCATCAGCGTGCCTGGGCATATATGCCTTGAGGTCTACCGAATCCTTATCTGTGCGGAAATAGTATTCATCAGCCTTTTTGTTATACTCTATGGTGTACTCATCACTTTCAAGCAGCTTAATGTTTGACACCTCGGTGTACACTTCAAAAAATCCGCCGAGCAGAATGAGTACCACAAATACAATTTTAAAAACAATGTGGTCGGTTATTTTCTTAAGAAAGAAGTTATCCCATTTATCCGAAAGCCTGTCAATGAAGCCCCATACCGTGTGCTTATAATCCTCTTCGTAATAGCCTGCAGGGATTTTTTCACCGCAGGAATTACAGAATTTATCACCGTAATGAAGCTCACAGTTACATTTTTCGCATTTCATTTTATTACCACTCCTTTATGTCAGTCGTAGAAGTTTTGTGACGATTTCCGTAAGGTAATTCGTAGCATTGATGCTAAAGGCACAAAGCTTCAGTTTTTACACTCCCTTTCTTTCAACAAGCACTTCTTCTGCTATGTACCATTTTTCTTCCTTTGTCTTCCTTGTTAAAAGGAAACGGTATTTCAGAAGCTCGTAAGGGTTTTTTTCCAACGGAGGCGGAGCATCAAAGTTATATTTGAAGACTCCCCTGAATGTCATAAGATAGTAGTCACATTCCATAACATCATAGCCGTTTTCATAAAGCTCTTTTCCCAGAGCACTTGTTACATTTTCATTTGTAACTACAGAGGATTCAATCCAGTCTCTCTGACCGTAAGGTTCCTGACCTTCTTCCCAGTAAAAATTCTCATTCACTTCATCAAGGCTTATGTTTATGGGATTTGTGTACATATCGTGCCTGCCGCGCCAGGTATAGCCATCAATGTTGTTCTCAGCAAAAAGCTGAGCGGCATCGGTATATTCGTCATCATCTACCCAATATGTATTTGTTACCCTTAAGGTGTTGTCAATTTTAGCATCGTAAGCAGTCAGAACATGAGCAAGCCTTTTGTGGTCACGTTCGGTAAGCTCAAGAGATTTTTTCATTTCAGGGTTTTCGGATTCACTTGCTGCAACTCTTTCCGAGGGAGGCGCCGCAACAGGTTTTATGTAGGGAGTTGCAGTTACTGCCACCGCAGTTCCCGTTGCCACAACCGAAAGTGTAACAATTGTTCCGTAAAGATGCCTGAAAAGAAAATCCTTCAATGCATCAAAGATATCACTTTTTATTTTGTTTTCTACGCCACCCTTTGTATGTTTCTTTACAAAATCCCAAACAGGTCTGTGGCGTATTATTATCTTCTTACCGCACTCTTCGCATATAACCGCGCTCTTTTTGTTTACGGCACCGCACACGGTACAATACTGTATTTCTTCGGTTTCAATGTTGTTCATTTGTCGCACTCCTTTCGTTTGGATTCATTGTATAAAGACTGTATAATCTAGATGCCACCGTTTTTGTTGGTAGTTCATACAAAGTTAGAACTAAAAAAATCACCATTTTCTATCTGGGCGAATATTATTCCAATAATACTTGATTTTATCACAATCAATAACCATTTGAAATTCATATGCCCAATTTTTCTTCTTTGTTGTTACTCCGCCAAAAAATAAAACTTGATGAACCCCATTATATTGCTCATTAAACTCTATTTTCCACTCGCCTTTATTTATTTTTTTATATACTTCTTTCAATTCTACTTCTTTTCTTGTCGTGCATAAACGCTTACCAAATATATAGTGTCTTTTGAATAAATAGAACACGGATAGCTGTTCATCAAATTCAGTAATATTTATTTTTGATTTATCTGTTCTAACTGTTTCTCCGCAAGAATTATATTTTGTATCTGCCAACATCCAAAAACCATCATCAAAAGTTAAAGACAATACATCATCAAAAGCTTCTGCACTATTGACAACGCAATCATGTAAAGTTATGTATCCTTGTGCATCTTCAATACAATTTTTCCACATATCTTTTTACTCCTCTTATTTCAACAAATTTCGACAATACTTATATGATTTTGTCAAGTTAGGGACAAAAAAATTATTCTTTTTCTATTTCGCTCATATAACCTGCCGTGATGATGCCTGCGGGTAAAGCAACAATAGCAATTCCAAATATTGAAGAAACCATTGTTACTATCCTTCCTATTGTTGTTACAGGATAAATATCTCCATAACCAACAGTTGTTAATGAAACTGTTGCCCAATATATCGCATCAAAAAAGTTATTAAATGATTCAGGTTCAACATTGAAAACTACCAAAGCTGAAATTATTATGTATGCAATAGCCAAAGTCCCTACAGCAATCAATGATTCTTTTGATTTCTTAAAAACTGCTACAATAATTTTAACGTTTTTTGAGTATCTAAACATTTTAAATGCTCTGAAAACTCTAAACGCCCTTGCCATTCTAAAAATCCTCAAAAGTTTAAAACCATTATTCAAAATAGAAATCGACGGCAAAATAGATACGATATCAATTATAGCAAAAATACCAAATGGATATTGAACAAAAGAAACTATAGAGTTCTTATTATATTTGTAATCAGCAGTTATCCAACGTAACAAATAATCAACAATAAATACGAGCAAACAAACAGTATCAATAATAGTTAAAACATCACTCGTTTCTTTAAAGCATAGTGGTAACAAACTCAACAAGATAATCACTATCATAAAACTGTCATATATTAAGCTAAATGTGTTGCTCTTTTGAGCTGGTTCAATTATATCAAAAATCTTCTTTCTCATGTATTTCTCCTTTTGGGAATTTTCTTCATCAAAGTGTTTATAATTTTTGTCCCTTGTATATAAAACTTTAAAATTAGTGAACAATTTAGATGACACTAATTTTTTGTCGATATGCAAACTAAAGTTTGCTCGATATATTTACTCCGTAAATTCGATATGTTTTTCGTTTCACTCAAAACTCGATATGATATAAATCTCGTTGCGTCAGCAACATATCGAGCCACAAGGCATATCGAGTGCAATCGCTGAATTCAAGCTTTGCTTGAATTCATTATATAATTAGGTGATAGAAAAGATGCACCTTGTTTTTAATGAATTGACAACCATGTCCTGATGCGATGGCTAAAGCCATGAATTGTTGCTATCGCAACATGAATTGAATTGCCTTTTAATGCACGAAGTGTAATTCATGAGCCGCAGGCTCAATTCATAAAATCGCAGATTTCAATTCACGCCGAAGGCAATTCATTGATTTCATCTTCGATGAAATCATTATATCACAAAAAACAACAAAAGGCAAGCGGTAATGCCTGCCTTTTACATTTTTTTGCATTATTTTAAGTTTACTTTTATTTCCTGCGGGTAAGTAATAACAGGGTCAGAACCTTCAGCCATGCTGCATACAATACTTCCGTAGGGTGTAATAAGCTCTGCCTTTGCCTCTCCAAGACCCAGCAAGGATGGGTCAAGGGTCACTTCCTTAAAGCCTGCTCCATTTATTTCCAGACCCAGAAGTGCTTTAGGCAACGAATACAGCGGAGTTCCGCCCCAGGCGTGACTGTAATCGAAACGGTATGAAGGCTCAGGCTTCACAAATCCTTCCACAAGACCCTTGGGGCATTCAAGTGCTTTTTCCTTCCACATTTCAAGGGCTTTTAAAGTGTATTTTTCCCTGAGTCCGCTTTTAAAAATTGCCTCCAGCAAATAGTGGGCAAAATAGGGCTGAATATCTCCAAGCTCAGGCTGATTCATAACCTTATCGATTATATCCTTTTGCTTGTCCTTTTCGCACACACCAAAATACACCGCCAGAACATTTGAATGCTTCATGTAATACCTTTTTTCTGTATTCTGCGGCATATAATGACCAACAAGGTGTTCAGGTGTTTGTGTATTGAGGCCCTCAAAATAAAGTCCGCGACCGGCATCAAAAAGCAATGTGTTTATTGCCTTTTTCAGATTTTCCTTTTTTGTTATACATTTTTCTGCCATAGCTGTTTCGGACAACACCGTAAATATGTCCGCTGCAGTTTTAAGTGCTCCGTAAAGAAACATATTAAGACAGGTCTGTCCCAATGCTTTTGGCGGATGGTGCATGGATATTCCGTCAATAAACAGCCAGTCAATGAACATATAATCCGGTGGATTTTCAACCAGTCCGTTATCGCCCATATAGGTTTCAAACCGGTTCAGCAGAAGAATCAGCGCATCCCGGCATTCGTATAAAAGCTCCTTATTCCCCGTGAACATATAAACATCATACAGCATCTGCACCCATATAAGGCTGTAGGTGGTATGAAACATCCTTCCATCGTTATTCCTGAGAAGCCTTGCGGTGCGTTTTACATCAAACTCCGCAAGGGACATATCCCCAAATGAAAACAGAGTCATTAGTGTTTCAATGTAATAATCCCCGGTACAGGCAAGGGGCTCGCAATGTCTTGGGCTGTCAAGATGATGAAGCTGTCGGCAGTTTTTCAGGGTATGCCTGCATATATCAAGCACCGCATTCAACTTTGCATCGTCGGTTACAACCGCTGCAACCTTTTCCACAGGATAAAAGGTGGAAATAAGGCTTACCGAAAACTCCGATTGCTCTGCCGAATCATTTTTAAGCAGAACAAGAAAGCTGCCTGCGCTGTGCAATGCAAATCCGCGGTATTCACCACTTCCGGCAAAAACAAGCTTTTCCCGTGAGCCCTGTTCATCAATTTCGCTGCATATAACCTCGGCAAATAGCTTTCCCTTTGTTTTAGCAAAGACGTGTATGAATCCGGCGTGTATTTTCTCAAAGTTTAAAACGACTTTCTTTTCTTCATAGGGCATCAGCACTATACTGTTGCTTTCAATGGGGTAAAGCTCTTTTTCGGTACGCACACGGATTGGCGCTGTTTCCGCGTGCCAGATATCGTCAACCTCCTCTGCCCCGGTATATTCAGGCAAAAAAAGACTTGAATCGTACTCATAGGGTGCTGTATAGGCGCTGTTTTTTCTTGCTTTCCAGGAGGAATCAGTTGAAATTACCGTTTTTGTTCCGTCCTCAAAGGTAACCTCCGCCCCAAGCATAAACCCTCCGTGACCTTTGGAATATTCACATATTCTTGTCGGCATCATTTTAACCCTTGCAAAGAAACAAATTTCCTTTGAATCCGGTTTTATTTCCTTCTGCATTTTGTAAAATTCATTTCTCTCGCGGTCGTTTCCCAGAAAATCACCACCGGCAAAAGCAGGACCTGTTGCAACAAATTTGTCATTGCAAAAAAGCTGAAACTCAGTATCTCCGCTGAATATCATATTCAGGGAAACAACCTTTTTGCCAAAACGGTATTCTTTGGTAAACTCCGCAACGGTAAAATTCCCGGCTCTTATTCCGTCAAATCCGTTGTACCGGGTTTTCTGCGATTCGGGATATTCTTTTTCCGGGAGCCATATCCATTTTTCAGGAAGCAACATTTTTTCACCCCTCCGAGGTTTCTATCACGGCAACAGCCTTATTGTGAGTTCTTAAATATGAAATCTACAGTAACCGAGTTATCCCCTAATTCCTTTTTCCACTCTTCCTTTTGTTATAAAACCTCATCTACAGTTTTCTTTACAATCTGAATATTTTCAGCACTTATTTCCTCATCAAACTCTGAAAACCCATTGTTTTTAATGTCGTTTCCGGTCAAAGCCCTGTACCATAGCAACCCCAAAGCATATCTGCCAATTCCCCGGCTTGCGTGAAAGGTGTCTCTGTGTATCTTTTCGCTGCAAGCTTCCACTAATTTTCCGAAAAGTTCTCCTGAAGGAATAAGCAAATCGGGGTTCACATCTTTCACCGCTTTGTTGTAGGAGGCTTTAACCTCCTCCAGCATATCAGCATAATTACTGTATCCCAGCTCCACATTAAGGCGTTCGCTGTCCTGCTCATATGCCCAGGTCTGGTGAATTGCAATACGGGCACCCGGCTGATATTTCTTCACATATTTTACAAGCTCGCACAAATACGGCTGATAGGTGTTGTAATCGGGCGCCAAGTGGCTTACCTGCTGAAGGGTTATAATATCCCATGAAAATTCCGAAAGCATTTCTTTAAGCGAAACCTTCTCCCCCGTGCTTTCTCCGTTTTTTTCCAAAGCATATGCTTTATCTTCGCTGAGCATATTGTTGTAATGAGACTCCAGAGAACATCCGCCTATGCACAGATTAAAGGTATCCAGAACATAGCCGTCCGCCTTTGCAATTCTGTGCAAATACCTCTGTGCATCCTGGGAAAAACTGTTTCCTATTGATAAAATCTTCATTCGCTGAATCTCCTTAACACCCGTTTTTTCTGTCAATAACCAGATTTCTGAAATAAAGAACAATGTCCGCACTTACCATCAGAATATTCAGAAAATAGAAAAACAAAACATACCATTTTTCTGAAAAAGCTGCCATGTATGCTTCATTTGTAAACTTTGAAGCAATGCCTGCTATGTATCCGAAAAATATCAACAGCAAAAATGAAATGCTTTTTCCCTTTGCGGTGCGTGCCCTATATGACTTTATAACATTCATCGGCCAGGAAAAGCCAAAGCTCAAAATCATAATTATCTCTAAAATTTCCGACATGGTCTTCCCCCCCTGAATTTTACATTTACTTATCTGATATTTCTGTACATAGGTCCGTAAGCACTGCAGGCTCTGTAATCCTGACCTTCTTTATCCATACCGAAAGCATTCCAGCTTGCAGGACGGAAGATTTTTTCTTCGGGTACATTGTGCATACAAACAGGAATTCTCAGCATTGAGCAAAGTGTAATAACATCCGCACCAATGTGTCCGTAACTGATTGCGCCGTGGTTTGCGCCCCAGTTGTTCATTACATCATAAGCGGTTTTGAATGCACCCTCCCCTGTAATTCTGGGTGCAAACCATGTGCAGGGCCAGGTGTAGTCGGTGCGTTTCCAAAGCACATCCGAAACCTCATCGGGAAGGTTAACTGTCCATCCCTCGGCAATCTGCATAACAGGGCCCAGACCCTTAACCATGTTAAGTCTCATCATGGTAACCGGCATTTCGCTTCTTGTTAAAAATCTTGAAGAATAGCCTCCTCCACGGAAATAGCCAAGGTCTGCCGCATTCCATGTGGTTGCCTTAAGGCAAGCCTGCATATCCTCTTCTGTCATTTCCCAGAAGGGCTTGATTATGCCATTTCCGTTCTCATCCTTTACCTCACCGCAGGCATCAATACAAGCCGCACCGGAATTAATAAGGTGAATAAATCCGCCTGCTTCCTTTGCCTTGCCTTCAAGGTCATAATTTGCTGCCTTCTTTACAGCTTCGGGGCTCCAGTATGTACGGACATCCGCAAAAATCTGTGCTGTGTTGGTAAGGAGCTTGCCGAACAGCATACAAATTCCGTTTAAAGTATCGTTTTCCGTAGCAAGAATGTAAGGCTCTCTTGCACCGTTCCAGTCAAAGGAGGTGTTAAGCATACTTTCGGGGAAATCACAGTTGGGGTAAAAATCTGTCCATTGGCGCTGACCCTGGAAACCGCCTGCAATGGCGTTATGACCTACCATTTCCTCTTCGCAGCCTTTGGGAAGGTTGGGGTTGCCGTTGAACAAATCCTTGATGATGCACATCATCTTAACAACAAATTCCCATTCCTCCTCCTTCTTTTCGGGAGACTTCTGCATATCCTCGGGGTTTTTGTCGAAACCCTCGGGACAGTTTTTTTTTGTCCATTCAAGAGCCTTTTTAAACTCTGCTTCGTCATAAATTCCTTCTGTCATTCTGCGGATAATTTCCACCTCATCCACAGATTCCACACGCATACCGAGGTAATCTTCAAACAGCTCGGTATTTATAATTGAGCCGCCTATACCCATACAGATAGAGCCTATCTGCAGGTAGGATTTTCCTCTCATTGTGGCAACAGCCACAGCCGATTTTGCAAAACGGAGTATTTTTTCCTGAACATCGGCAGGAATTGTTGTGTCATCCGCCTCACATACATCGTGGCCGTAAATACCGAAAGCAGGCAGCCCCTTCTGTGCGTGAGATGCAAGCACCGATGCAAGATAAACCGCACCGGGGCGTTCTGTTCCGTTAAAGCCCCACACACCCTTTATGGTCATGGGGTCCATATCCATAGTTTCTGAACCGTAGCACCAGCAAGGGGTAACGGTAAGTGTAATGTCCACATTTTCCTTTTTGAACTTTGCTGCACAAGCTGCAGCTTCCGCAACCCGTCCGATTGTAGTATCCGCAATAACCACCTTTACAGGGTCACCGTTGGAATATTTAAGGTTAGACGAAATAAGCTCAGCTGCAGATTTCGCCATATTCATTGTCTGCTCCTCCAGGGATTCTCTTACCTTAAGAGGGCCGCGTCTTCCGTCAATTGTGGGACGGATACCAATTACGGGATATTCACCAATAAGTCTGTTTTTTGCCATTTTTATTACCTCCTGATATTTTTATTATTTATTCTGTTACAACACCCTTTTTCAAAAGGATGTTTGCATAAAGGGCAGTTTCACCTGTAGCAATTACCGCATAAGCATTTTTTGCTCTTTCGTAAAACTCAAACCTTTCTATCTGTTCAAAGCTTTGCTCTGTATAATTTTTTGCTATTTCCTTATATTTTTCCCAGATAGGTGTTTCAACATTGTCACCGGGAGTGACCTCCATAAGATACAGCGGTTTCTGATATGTATCCAGAGGAAAAATTTTCAGTACAGCGTCAAGGACCTCATCTGCACCGTTTCCCGACATATAAATTACCCTCTGTCCGATATTTGCCGAGGGGAAATTTCCGTCAGCTATTACAATTTCATCACCGTGTCCCATTTCGCACAGAACCTTTAAAAGCTCCGGCGGAAGGATTTTGGGTATACCTTTAAGCATATTTATAACTCCTTACTTCTTGAACTTATTAAAACACATTCCCCCGCTTTTGCACAAATGCTTATGTCATTCTCTGAGGTGTGTGTTTCTTTGATGGAACTTACACTATATCTGAATTCCTCCGGCAAAACAATTTTCACTTTGGCATTCTTCGTAAATTTAATTTTTACGGAAATAAAAGCTTTTTCAGTATCCCACTCAAAATCCGCTGTTCCCTGATAAAACCTGAATCCCTTTACCTTGCCTTTTTTAAATCTGCCGGGTAAAGCGGGCAAAATTTTCAGAGTATTCTCATCAAAGCTCAGCAGCATCATCTGAACAAGATTTGTAAAGCCCATATTGGCATCAAGCTGTACCGGAGCCATTCTGCCCAGGTCCAGGGTAATACCCATATTACGGAAATCGTTATGCAAAGTAAACAAATTAGGCATAATGCAGGATTTTGCAAGAAGCTCCATACATTCAAGAGCTTTTTCACCGTCACCGAAGGAGGCGTAAATTGCTCCCATATGCATAAGTGACCATCCGCTCTGGCTGTCGATTTCTCTCAGCTCCACCGCTTTCCGGAAAGCTTCAAACAAAGGATGTCCCTCCGTTACCTCATCTCCGGGAAAAACGGGATATAAGTGAGATAAATGTCTGTGTGCGTAATTATCCTGCAAATCTGCACAGTTCCACTCTTTAACCGCTCCTTCTTCATTTACCGTATAATCAGGAAAACAGTCAAGCAGTTCACGGTAATGGTTGACCTCTCCGGAATTTTTCTCCAATTTTTCATTCAGGGAGATAAGATTTTTAAGTAATTCTTTATATATGGCTATATCCATTACCGCATTTTTTGCCACGGGCATAGGATGTGACATTTTGTTTTTTGTATAATCCATATAGTTCCCCGGTGTGTTTTCCGGTGAAACTGAAGGATATATTTCCATTTTTCCGTTTTTGTCATATGTGACATAGTCCTCGTAAAACAGCGCCGCTTCTGTCATGAATGGCAATATGTACTTTTCTGCCGTTTCTACATCATTGGTCATAAGAAAGTATTTATAAAAATGTTGTGAGAGCCATCCTGCAACACTTATGTAGTGTATAATTACCGGAACTACCGGTCCGGGCTGTGAATTAACCGGTGAAGAATAAACACTCACAAAAATTCCCCGGCAGCCAAACAGCTTTTTTGCGTATTCTCTGTATTCTTCAATTTTTGAGCAATAATACTTAATCAGCGGTTGCATAAGTCCGCAAAGGTTTCCGGTGAGAATGTGCCAGTATATCATTTCGACATTCTCATTTGCCACATTCTGCGACCACGGCGGATAATATTCACCGTTCCACAATCCGTACAGAGGAAAAGGATATCCCTTTTCATTGCTTCCGCAAATCATAAGATATCTGCCGAAGCTCCACATTTTTTCAACAAGCTCTGCAGGAATCTCCCCCCTGTAGGCTTCCTGCAGAAGCTGTTCGTTTGATTTATTTCGGTTTCCGCTGTATAACCTGACACTTGCACTCCCAAAAAGCTTCTTGTGTGACGGAATATGCTTTTTCAGTAAAGCACCGTAATCTGCCCCGACGGAATCAACGCCAAGCCTCATTACTTCGGAAGAAATAGCAGCACTTCCGGAATAGCATTTCACAATTATTGTAACATTGTCGGAGCTTATTTCCAGGCTGTTTTCTGTACTGCTTGCACCAATTACCTTTACAGCCGCACCGTAACGCTTTCCGTCTTCATTTATTCCTTCATAGAACATATATTCCCCGGCATATTTTATTTTATGGTCATTTCCCTGCTGTTTTCTTTTGTTCTCTGCCGCAGATGTTCCGTCGTTATGCATATCAAAAGTAATTACAAGCTTTTTCTTTTTCCCTGACCTGAATGAATATGCGAAAATGTCATCCGTTCTTGAAACAAAGCATTTTCTTTCAGTCAGAACACCTTCATCTGCAAAAGAAACTGTACATTCTGCCGTTTCAAGGTTCAGTTCTCTTTTGTAATTCGAAAAAATCTGCTTTTCAGGAAAGCTTATTTTTAAAGTGCCCAAAGGAAACGGGTACCCGGCATCCGTCTGGTAATTCTGTGCTTTCAGCTTGTTGCACAGAATATCCTTTGCTTCGGACAGCTTGTTTTCCTTTGCAAGTACACGCATCTTTTTCAGCTCCTGCGATGTATCGGGAAGCTGACATTTTACGGCACCGTGCCACAAATCGTATCTGTTAAAAACAATGGTTTCTGTACCTGCACCACCGTAAACAACAGCTCCCGTAAGACCGTTTCCCACGGGAAAGCCTTCTCTCCACATCTGCCCGAAAGCCGATGCCGGATAATGCGAATATACCGTTTTCATTTTTTCACCCCCAATGCAGAATACTTATTCAATAGCTTGTAGCAATTATTTAAACTTAATTTCTGCAACTCTTACACAATAATGTGTACCGTAATGATAACCGTCAAGATTTGCATAAAGGTTACCGTCTTCCTGTTTAAACGGTACATCATATCCGTTATCCATCCAGGTGATTTTTTCAATTTCACGGTCAATGTTTTTATAGGTTACCTGATTATCCGTATTAAACTCAAGGGTTACATGAGCATCTCCGCCCTTAACTCCGGGCTTGAACCTGAACAGATATGCAATTTTTTCGTCATTTACATCCTTAAGCAGGAAGTCACGGGTATCTTCATATACAATATAAGGTCTGCCGTTATAGATAGCCTTGCCGTATATAGACATCCATCTACCGATACATTCCATTGTTGCCTCCTGCATTTTTGGGATTGTGCCGTCTGCATTCGGTCCAATATTAAGAAGGAAATTTGCACCGATTTTACGACATTCGCAAAGCTCCTCAATAAGCTGCGGAACAGATTTAAAGTTGATGTCATCTGCCACGCCCCAGTGCTCATAAAGGGTTTCGCACATTTCCCCTGCAACATATTTCGCAGCGCCTGTACGGTCAATGGGCGTGGGCATACCTCTTTCATAGGTTACCGAGTCAATCTCCTCTGCACCAAGTGCGCCGCGGGCTACCATACCCGTGTTGTTGATTATCATAGCCTCGGGCTGATGCTTTCTTATAACCTTGTACATAACATCCTCATGCCAGTCCGCATCCTTTTTGGACCAGTTGCCGTCAAACCACAAACCGCCGATTTTCCCGTAATTTGTACAAAGAATTTCAACGCTTTTGTTAAGATATTCAAGATATGCATCGAAATCCTTGTTGAAATCCTCATTGTACCAGTCAAGGGTTGTGTGATATAAGAATGGTACAATATCCTCTTTTCGACATTCATCAACAAATTCCTTCACAAGGTCTTTTCCCGTAGGTGAATGCATTACATCAAAATCGTTAAGTCCTTTTGTATCATACAGGGAAAAGCCCTCGTGATGTCTTGTAGTAAGGTTGATGTACTTACATCCTGCCTTCTTACCCAGTTCAACAATTTCTTTCATTGTAGGCACATTGAAGGTGTCCTTCAGCTTCATGTACTCTTCTTTATTGAGTCCGTGAACATTATACACCCATTCACCCTTGCTAAGCTGAGAATATAATCCAAAATGTACAAACATTCCGAATCCCAACTGTTCAAAATCCTTAATGTACTGTGCTGCCTCTGGTATGTTTTTACTCATATAAAATCCTCCTTAAAAGCGTTGTATTGTTACTTAATCTGTAAATTTTTAATGTATATAATATTGCCCGAAGCAATTACAAAAGCAAATTCGGTGCAAGCCTCTTTGAATCCCGAAATATCTACTGTGTATGTTTTCCACTCACCAAAAGGTATTTTCAGCTCTTCGAATTTTGATGTAGAGTTGAAATCAATATATCCGTCTACTTTGGAGTCTATTTCAGGTTCAAGGTCGTTTGCTTTTATACGGAGGGCAAATTCACCGTAACCGCCGAGCTTTTTAGTTGATGTTGCGGGGACAAAAGCATCAAAGGTAAAGGTGGACTTGTTTTTCACAAGCTCAGCATCAATATACACCTTGCCCTGTGACAACGCCGTTAATTCATAAGCATTGTAGCCCCCTGCTCTCCCTGTTTCCACCGCAATAGAACTTGCCGCCGAAAGCTCGCCCGATTCAAAGGACAAGCCGGGAATTGTAGTTACTGTTTTTAGATTTCTCAGGTAAATTATATTTCCTGTAGGAATAACAAAGGAGAATTCTGTACAATCTTCTTCAAAACCGGATATGTCAACTGTATATGTTTTCCACTCATCAAAGGGTATTTTCAGCTCTTCAAATTTTGATGTAGAGTTGAAATCGATATATCCGTCTACTTTGGAATCTATTTCGGGTTCAAGCTCATTTGCTTTTATGCGGAGGGCAAACTCACCGTAACCCCCCAGCTTTTTAGTTGATGTTGCCGGAACAAAAGCCTCAAAGGTAAAGGTTGTTTGGTTTTTTACCAGTTCCTTATTAATGAAAACTTTACCCTGACCCTTTGCGGTACACTTGTATGCAGAAAGACCGCCACCGTATGCCGCTTCACAATTAATGTTTGCATCGGTTGACAATTCCGTTCCATACTTCATACCCGGAACAATAATGTCACCGGGTTTAATGCCGCCTTCAGCTGTGTCGCAATAAAAGATATAGCAATCATTAAAGCTTCCGTCTGTTTTTGACATTTTCATAACTGTGCCGCCAACTATCGGTGTGCCCTCGTCGCTGTAAGAGCCTACAATTGCGCCGGATGCGTTAATATAGTTTGCACGGTCATAGCAGGAGGATTTCTGCCCATACTGGAACCGTGTTCCGTCATACATAACCGAGGCGCTGTTACAATGCTCGTGTCCTACAAAATGAGAATCGCAGCCAAGGGCTTTCATTCCGTTATAAATTGCATAATCTGTATCCCAGGGACCTTTTAAGGTTCTGCCAAGGTATCCGAAATCGGTTTCTGCCCTATTTGCCGCCGCATCAATGTTTATGGGATTGTTTATAACATTACCGTCAACAGTGCCGTACTGTGACAAAGCAACCCTGAAAATCTCCTGCTGAATGTGGTAAACAAAGGAATATTTCATATCCGGAGCAAGACGGTTAATTTCACCTGCGACCCCGGTGTACCACTGAATCTGGTCTGCTCCGAAGCCTGCACTTGTTTTGAAATGGCCGTTTGCCTTTGTTGCCGCACTCATTCCTCCGCAACCGTTGGAATCAAGCATAAAGAACACTCGTTTCAAAATACCACCCTGGGTTATACCCACAGTATAGTTTCCGTTACCTGTAAGAGTCCTCTGTTTAAACAAACAATATGTAGCTTTTTCAAGTTGTTCACATTGCCAATCTGCACCTAAAGCACTTTCGTTTTCGTGGTTACCGAAAACAGGTGCCCAGGGAATTTTAAAGCTTTCCATAACTTCAATAAGCTTCAGAAGCGCTGTTCCGTCATCATCAAACTCACCGTAAACAAGGTCACCCGTCAACAGAATAAGGTCGGGCTTTGTCTGATTTACTGTTTCCCTTAAATAGTCAAAGCATCTTTCGTCCATTTTATCGGTTGCCCAGTATTCGTCCGAAGTGCTGCCCAAACGGTCAGGCGTTCTCTCCTGTGCCGCATCAATTATCTGCGTATCGGTAAGCTGAAGAATAACAGGATCCCGTGTGCTTTCAACCTCAACAACAAAATCCACAAATCTTGCAGGATTCACCCTGTCGGTCTTTTTAAGGGTTACGGTCTTTTTCATGGGTACAAGTCCCCCGGTTGTTTTCCATGCAAAAGCCTTTGCATATTCCGCATCCTTATGCTTTTCGATTTTTATTTCTGCTTTATTATTTTTTGAATTTACAAGTTCAAAAGCAACAAGCTTGTTATTTGAACCGTAAAGTGCAATAACTCCCTGAAATCTTACGGTTTCACCGGCATTGGGAATATATTCCGCCACCGCTTTAATTTCATCCGAGCTGAAATCTGTTACAAACTCAACATCAAAATTTCCTGTACCGTTTTCAACATAGGTAATTACAGTTGCCTCCAGATTAAGACATTGCCCTGCCTGAGCATTACCGTTTATAAAGCAACAGTCTTCTGCATTTACCGCATTTGCAGAAGGGGAGCTGTATACCGCAACGCGTTCGGTAGGGTCGGTAACCGTAAGCAGGAAGGTTCCGCCGTGACTTGTTTCTGCGGCCATTGTTATTTTGGAATTGTCCGTAAAATTAACAAATGTCTGTTTTGCAAGAACCGTCCCTGCAATTGATGTATCATAGTCTTTATCCCATTTATACAGAGTCAGGGTAAGGTTTCCTATATTGTTAAGATGACTGGCAACCCACAACGAAACCTCCGTAAGCTCCTGATTTTCGTTAATTGTAAACCTCTGCGCCACACTTGCTTCCGGTGAAAAAAGATTATTTGGCGTACCCGAATAGGTTTTAGTGGCATATTTAATTACATTTTGTCCCGATGATGCAAATGTCTGAACAGTTCCAAGCACCAACAAAAATACCAGAAAAAACGCGATTTTTCTTTTCATTATCATTGCCTCCAAAAAAATTTGCATATTATAATTATACACTTGATTTATATATATATCTTGTGTTATAATAATAAAAAGTATAAAAATTTCCAGGTTTTGAGGTGAGTTTATGATTTACAATGAAATTTTAACCAGAGGAACGGCAGATTTTCCCATAGAATACTATTTCGTGGACAGGTATCATGCACGATATGATATGTCAGCGCATTGGCATTCCGAGATAGAAATTGTGCGTATTCTTGAGGGAAGTCTTCAGTTAAAGCTGGACAATAATTCCTACCATGCCTCAAAGGGAGATGTTATTTTCATAAACCCCGAAACTGTCCACAGTGCCACCCCCGAAAACTGCGATTACGAGTGTATTGTTTTCCGTCCGGATTTTTTATACGTGAGCACCTACAGCTGCCGTTTTTTCTTTGACAGTCTGCTCAGCCACGAATATGCGGTAAATGAATTTAATCCTTGTTCCGACAACGAATTTCAACAAGCAGCCGATGAGCTTTTTGAAGCAATGCAGAACAAAACTTCGGGTTATAAATTCCGTGTTATTTCCGCCATTTTCAAGCTTTTCGGCATTATAACCGACCGTCGGCTTTATTCAGACCTGACAGCAAACGAAAAAGCCGGCAACAAAAAAAGTATTTTAAAGCTGAAAAAAGTGCTGTCCTTTATGAGAGAACATTTTGACAAGCAGATAACCCTTGAGGATATGGCAAATGCATCGGATACCTCCCTTAAATATTTCAGCACATTTTTTAAAAATATGACCGGCAAAACTCCTTTTTCCTACCTTAACGATTACCGCATAGAGAAGGCGTCACAAATGCTTGCAAACTCTGACAAAAGCGTTACGGATATTGCATATTCCTGCGGTTTCAATGACCTGAGCTATTTTATTAAAACCTTCAAAAAAACAAAGGGCGTTTCGCCGGGACAATTCCGTAAAAACTAAACCGGGAGAAAAACTTTCTCCCGGTTTTTTATCAGTTAAAATTAAATTCCTCAAAAATCCTTTGAATGCCACCGTTTACAAGCAGTTCAATATAACCCTCCTCTGCTCCGCAAAGAATAAGTCCCGGTTCTTCCCAGTAACAGTTTATTCCAAGAGCCTCTACTATATCTCGAAGAGGCACATATGTCCTGTTTTCAATTTCCATTGCGGGGGTCTGAAGAGTTCGTTTTTCCTTTTCAATCCTCATAACATCACTACCCATGTTAAGGATAACTCTCTTTATTCCGTCTTCAATCCGGATTTCCTGAGTTTCCTCAGTCCATGTAACCTTCCAGCCCAGGCTTTCCGCAAGGAATCGTACCGGAACAAGTGTCTTTCCGTTAACAATAACCGGAGCGGTTACATCGCTTGCCGTATCAATTACAGTTTCCTTGCCGTAAGCAAATGCCTTGCTGTTGCCGATTGCCATTACCACAAACCGGCTGGTAAGGTGCGGAAGCGTAAGAGCCGGGTCAACAGGCTCGTCTACAGCTTTGTTTTTAACGCTTGCCTCATCCGCATAGCGATATGCAAATCTGCCAATGGGAGCGGTGTCACCATTTACATAAAAGTCCATAATATCGCCCTGCTGTTGCATATTATCATTCCACTTGAACTCTATGTCAATTTTGTCACCAACACCAACAAGCACTTTGGGAATTTTAATCATCATTTCATTGCCGGAGTAAGTATAATCCACCTCTGCAACCCTTTCAAACTTCCAGTCGGTAACATATTTACCGTTCCATTTTTCAAGTGTTGCTTTATTTTGAGTGGGGCTTACTCTGTTAACAATAAAGTCGTAGCCTTCCCAACCGGATTTATACTTGCGGTCGGTGTTGATGAAAAGCCGCATCCAATTTTCGTCTGTGTGAGGTGTAAGGTTTTCTGCAGTCTGTACATAGAAGTAAAGGTTTTCAGCATCTCTTGCCACCTTGGAAAGCACAATGTCGTTTCTGCCGGTGGTATTTGTAACCACGGAAAGGTCCTGAAGGCTGTGTGCATTACGAGGCTCTGTTCCGCCTTTTATACCAATAAAGTCGGGTCCGACATTATCCCATTGAGCAAAATCCGAAGACAGATTAATTGTTTTTTCTGCAGAAGCTGTGGGGGTAGGTCTTACACCCTTGAACTCACGGATTTTATTTACAAGAAGGTAATAATAGGTATCCTTAAATTCACCCTTTGTAGGCTCAATGTCACGGCTGTATTCATCACTGTACTGGTCAGGGAAAGCATTAACTACACCGTACCATTTTGAAGTTTTGGTAGCAGACCATTCATTCCAGCCGGTCACAAAAACGAACTCAGGGTCAAGCTCCATTGCTCTGTCCCACTGCTCCACAAAGTTGTAGCCGTAGAAATCCGAGGTTGTGGAAAGCTTGGAAAATCTGTCCTTATAGGTGTAGCTTCTGCCAAGAATACCATCACCGTTCATGGGAGCAATACTCTTTTCGGTAGAGTTTTGTGCAACACCTACTGCTACTGCTTCACAGCCGTATTTATCACTTGTTCCGTAAGGCTTCTGAGGGTAAACCTCAAGCCATGGCCACTGGTCATCCTGAGTGGGACCTTTGCGGTAATCTGCCTGACCGGGACGGAAGGTGAAGAAATCCAAAATCTCTTCATGCTGAGCCTTAACCTCATCATTTTCCGCATTTTTTACAAGGTTGTCGGGATATCCCATAATTACGGGCTTACCCTCCCAATAATACCAGGTATCATTATAAAGACCAATGGAATACATACTTTCGTAAAGCTTTTCAAGGTCCGTTACATTCCAGTTTTTGTCAAAGAACGGAAGCATAAACGCCATATCGGGGGTCTGTGTGCCCTCAAGGTGCATCTTATGCATGGTTTCCGCCATCTTCATATAAGCACCCGTCCACACATTTGTATTGTTTGTGGTATCGTAGAACAAAACGTCAACACCTGCTGCGGAGAACTGTTCAAGGTGCTTTCTTACAACCCATTCATCAAAGCCGGAATATATGCCGTAAATTGATTCGTTCCATATACCCGTACCGGAGCAGTCACTCCAGCCCCTGTAAGTAAAGTCGTTTTTAATATCACTTTCGGGACCGGGATAGCTGTCAATAACCCTCTGGTTTATGCTTGCCCTTAAATTACGGCGGTATTTTTCAATATGCCAGGTCCAGTAGAAAAGACCAACCTGTCTGTTCGGGTCATATTCCCGAACTGTACTGCTGTCCACAAGCTTTCTTCCGAGAAGGTCGTTACCTGCCCAGGTATCGGAATATGTATCAATAAGCTCAAAATCTTTTGTTGCATTGAACTCTTCAAATCTCTTTTCATCCCAGGACGGTTCAGGCTTCTCCTGAAGAAAAGTAAGGTCATACAGGAACATATCGGTCAGAACAGGATCCTTGTTAACCTTTATAACAACATAAATTGTATGTTCACCTGTTATTTCCTTATGCATTTTTGATGTAAGCTCTCCGTCAACATCAAAAAGTCCTTCCATTTCCGCATAAAATTCGCAAAGAATGGGACCTTTCTGAATATCGTCTGCAATAATCTGTACCTTTGATACGTCACATACACCGTTTCTTATATTAAGCTTTGCGCCCTTGGGAGCTTCCTTTCCGAAATCAACCTTAAAAGCAAGATAACCTTTTGTTTCGCCTTTTTCATTCACGGCATAACTTTTGCCGTCACGGGTGCCAAAGCTCATTTTCTGTGATGCTACGGGTTTTGAAAGGTCAATGGGGCTGTATGCATCGGATGCCTTTATTTCAGTTTCCAGAGAACGGTTTGATTCCGTTGTGGTTTCAACGTTGAGACACATACCGCTCTGTTGCTGACCGTAATTAAACAAACAGTCGTCTTTGCTAACCACGTTGCTTGCCGTACTGCTGTATACCGCAACCCTTTGTGTGGGATTTGAAACAATAAGTAAAAACACTCCCGTGTGGCCGGAGGGGACATCCATTGTTATTTTTGAGTTGTCCGGGAAATTTTCAAAGGTTTTGGTTACAATAGCCTTGTTTTTAAGGGATTTTTCATAGCTTTCGTCCCATTTGTAAAGCGTAAGTGTAAGGTTGCCTATACTGTCACCGTGGCTTGCCACCCACAATGAAACGGTCCTCAGCTCGTCATCTTCATTGATAGAAAATCTCTGTGCGGCAACATCGGTGGGGTTAAACATATTTATAGGGGTACCCGAAGAACCTCGAGCCGCAACATAATAAACATTAGCCGCATTTCCGCTGAGGTTCATGGGGATTCTGGGCGTAAGCTGACCTGCAGATGCAAAAGCCGGAGCTGCCCCCAGCAGCATAAGAGAAGCAATCATAAAAGTAATTATTCTTTTCATCGTCTGTACCTCCGAAATATTCTGTATATTATAATTATATACTTGAAATTCCAGGTTGTCTTGTGGTATAATAGTAAAAAGTATAGTTATATTCACATTTTATATTTAAATCGTCTTAATTTGTCAACCGGGAGTAATTACCGCCATTTTACGCAATACAGCGGTTTTACCATTCCACCCATATTGAAATTTACGTTTAAATGCGATATGTCAAAATATGGTTATATTCACTTCGGAGGTGTTTTTATGTATATAGAACTGTTGAACCGCGTATCATCGGACTTCCCCATAGAATATTATTATACCGATACAAACGAAAAACCTCGTTTCCGATTCCCTGCCCAATGGCATTCGGATGTTGAAATGTTGCATATCCTTGAGGGAAATTTCTCTGTAACGCTTAACAATGACAGCTATACTCTCTGTGCGGGCGATGTTCTTTTTATTAATCCCGAAACCATTCACAGCGGTACCCCAAAAAACTGCATTTATGAATGCGTGGTTTTTAATCCTTCACTGCTTTTTTCAGAAACCTTCGGTTGCCGCTTTTTCTTTGAAGGCCTGGCAACCTGCGAATATTTTGTAAATGAATATTTCCCTGCAGGCTCCGAGCAAGCTCTGCTGGCAGAGAAAATATTTGAAAGTATAGCAACACGCACACCGGGATATAAATTCAGAGTGATTGGTGCCTTCTATGATTTTTTCGGCAATATTGTAGATAAACACCTCTATTCCGCCACTACCGAAAAGGACACCTTTAAAAATCGTGACATTCAAAGGCTGAAAAGTGTAATTACCTATATACAGGCAAATTACTCAGCTCCCCTGACCCTGAATCAGCTTGCGGAAACCACAGAACTTTCTGCCAGGTACTTTTGCTCATTTTTCAGAAGGATGACGGGTAAAACTCCCTTTGCCTATCTTACCGAATACCGCATAACCCGTGCCGCTCAGAAGCTCACAGATTCCAATCTCAGCATTACAGAAATAGCATATTCCTGCGGTTTCAACGACCTGAGTCACTTTATAAAAACCTTCAGGCAAAACAAAGGGGTCTCTCCCGGAGAATATCGCAAAAAAGAATGTTGAAAAAGTTATTCTTCAAAATCGAGACAGAGTCTGGTTTGGGTAAAAGGACGGACAAAGTTATCCGCAACAAAAACATGGTTGGGATGCACGGCATAGCCCTTCAGAGCCTCTTCGCTTTCAAACTCGGAATAAAGCATAACATCTGCATTTGAAGAGGCAAGCTTTTCGGTTTGTACCTGAATTTTCAGAAGCCCCGGAATTTTTCCCGAAAGGCTTTCGAGATTTTCCTTTATGTTCTTTTTTACATCATTGTTGTTGCAGTCCTCTTTCAGTTTCCATAAAATTATGTGTTTTACCATTTTCTTTTAATCCTTTCCTATTTTATCTTCTAATATTTTAACACAACAGAATACCAATGTAAACACAAAAATAATGGAATTTTCTGTAAAAATTAAAAAAAGTGAATTTTTTTCAATTTCCCCCTTGTTTTTTGTTTCAAAATCTAGTATAATATAATAGTGTCTTTTTTTATTTAACTAATTTTTTGAGGGAGGTCAGCACATGGCAACAAAAAAAATCGCCATTGACGGACCTGCAGGTGCAGGCAAAAGTACAATTGCAAAACACCTTGCAAAAAAAATGGGTTTCGTTTATGTTGATACCGGTGCTATGTACCGCAGCGTTGCTCTTTTTTGCATAGAGCACGGGGTTTCTCCATCATGTGAGAATGAGGTAAACGGTCTTCTCCCTGAAATTGATGTTGACATAAAATACGAAAACGGCGTTCAGCAGATTTTTCTGTGCGGGCGAAATGTCAGCGAGCTTATACGCACACCTGAGGTTTCCATGGGTGCTTCGGATGTTTCAAAGCACGGCAAGGTGCGTGAATATCTTGTAAAGCTTCAGCAGGGCATTGCAAGCCGTCAGAATGTTATTATGGACGGTCGGGATATTGCAACCGTTGTTCTTCCCGATGCAGATGTTGCGGTTTTCCTTACAGCAGATGTTGAGGACAGAGCAAAACGCAGATACGACGAACTTGTTTTAAAGGGTGAAAAGGTTTCCTTTGAAGAAGTTCTTGAGGATATGAAAATCCGTGACCATAACGATTCCACCCGGGCAAACTCTCCTCTGAAACAGGCTGATAACGCTATTCTTGTTGATACCACCGGCTGTACCCTTGAGGAAGCAATTGAAAAGCTTACAGCCATCATAACCGGCAACCTTAACTGAGGTGATTTTTAAATGTATAATTTTTGTATAAAACTTGTGCGCCTGTATTACAAGCTGTTTTTCAGAGTGAGATATCACGGTGCGGAAAACCTGCCTGCTGAAGGCGGAGCGCTTATTTGTCCCAATCATTTAAGCAATAATGATCCGGTACTGGTTGCCAGCAATGTTTTCAGACCCATGCGTTTTATGGCAAAAAAAGAGCTTTTCCGCGTTCCCATTCTGAGCAGCGTAGTAAAGGCCTTCGGAGCATTTCCCATTGACCGTTCAACCTCCGACCTGGGAGCCGTAAGAACAACAATGGCAATTCTCAAAGACGGCAACCCCCTTGTAATTTTCCCTGAAGGAAGACGCAATAAAGAATTTGTTGCCGAAAATATCAAACCGGGCGTAGTAACCATTGCAGCAAAAGCCGGTGTTCCAATATTACCGGCATACATAAAAGGAAAATACCGTCTTTTCGGAAAAACAGAGCTTTTCTTCGGCAAACCCATCCCTCCCGAAAAGCTTCACGAGGTTATTGAACACGCCTCGGCCGACAAAGAAAACAAAAACAAAATACTCAGCCGCTTTTTATACGATGCTATAACCGGCGCTGAAGGAGAGGTAAAAGTTGATTAAACTTACTCTTGCAGAACAGGCAGGCTTTTGTTTTGGCGTACGCCGTGCGGTTGACCGTGCGACTCTGCTGGGACAAGCTGAAGGAAATGTTATTAACACTTACGGTGAGCTTATTCACAATTCTCAGGAAATTGAACGCCTGAAAAAGCTGAACATCATACCTGTGCAAACGCCGGATGAGGTAACCAGCTCAAAGGTTATTCTCCGCACCCACGGAGTAGGTAAGGAAACAGTCCGCAGTTTTGAAGACCGCGGAATTGAAATAATCGACCTTACCTGTCCCTTTGTTAAGAAAATTCACGCCATTGCAGAAAAATACAGTAAGCAGGGCTATTTCATAGTAATTGTAGGTGACCGCAACCACCCCGAGGTTCAGGGTATATGCGGATGGTCCTGCGGTGATTATGCCGTTGTTGACCCCACCGAGCCTTACCTTGATGTTAAGGAAACAGGCAAAAAAAATCTGTGTGTTGTTTCCCAGACAACCCTCGACAGAAGCTCCTGGGAAAAATGCACGGAATATATCAGCGCAGGTTTTGGAAAAGACCGCGAAATTCTTATTTTTGACACAATTTGCAGTGCAACCTCCGAGCGTCAGTCAGCGGCACTCCGTTTGGCAAAGGAATCGGATGTAATGCTTATTGTCGGAGGAAAACACAGTTCAAACACGAAAAAGCTTTTCAAGGTTTGCAGCGATGTTTGTCCTCTTGTGTATCACATCGAAGATGCCAATGAAATTCCCGAAAATTTACGGGAGCTTCAAAAAATAGATAAAACTATTAAAATTGGTATAACGGCCGGAGCCTCAACGCCCGACCAAATAATAAAGGAGGTTATTAAAACCATGGAAAACAAAGAGATTTTAAATAATCAGGAGGAGCAGAGCTTTGCGGAAATGTTCGAACAGTCCCAGCAGGCTCAGGTTACATTGACAACCGGCGAAACAAAAACCGGTAAAGTTGTCAAGGTTACACCTACAGAAGTTGTTGTTGATTTAGACTTCAAGTTCGAAGGCGTAATTAAGCTTGAAGACCTTACAGACGACCCCGATGCAACCCCCGCAGACATCTGCAAAGTTGGCGATGAAATCGAAGTTTTCATCATCAGAGTTAACGACTCCGAAGGTGTAGTTTCTCTTTCCAAGAAAAAGCTTGAACAGGCAAAGAACTGGGAAGCTATTTTAGCCGCTGCTGAAAGCGAAGAAATTCTCACCGGTAAGGTAGTTGATGTTCTTGCAAGCGGTGTAATCGTATTCGTAAAAGGCAACAAGGTATTCGTTCCTGCTTCTCAGGCTGCAGAGCGTTATGTTGCTGACCTTTCCACACTCAGAGGCGAAGAAGTAAGCCTTCGCATTATCGATGTTAACGAAAGACGCCACAGAGTTGTTGGTTCAATCAAGAAGGTTGCCAAGGAAATTGCTCAGAAAGCAAAAGAAGAAGCATTTGCTAAAATTGCAGTTGGTGACATAATCGAAGGTACAGTTAAATCTGTTACCGATTTCGGTGCTTTTGTTGATATCGGCGGCGTAGAAGGTCTTGTTCATGTAAGCGAGCTTACATGGAAGAAGGGTGTTCAGCCTAAGGATGTTGTAAATGTTGGTGATACTCTTTCTGTATTCATCAAGGCTATTGATACAGAAAAAGGCAAGGTTTCTCTTGGCCATAAGAATCCCGAAGATGACCCCTGGGTTAAGTTTACAGCTAAGTACACTGTTGGCGATATCGCAAACGGTACAGTTGTAAGACTTGTTCCCTTCGGTGCTTTCATTGACATTGACGGCGTTGACGGTCTTATCCACATCAGCGAGCTTTCCTGGAAGCCCATCAAACATCCCTCCGAGGTTCTTGCTGAAGGACAGGTTGTTGAAGTAACAATCAAGGACATTGACCTTGAAAAGAAAAAGATTTCTCTTGGCTACAAGAAAATTGAGGACAACCCCTGGGAAATCTTCAAGAGCAAATACAATGTTGATGATGTTGTTAAATGTAAGGTTGTAAGAATTGTTCCCTTCGGTGCTTTTGCTGAAATCATCGACGGTGTTGACGGTCTTATCCACATTTCTCAGATTGTTCCCGACAGAAGAATCAACGCAGTTACCGAAGTTCTTAACATTGGTGATGAGGTTGAAGCTAAGATTACAGATATCAAGCTTGAATCCGGCAAGGTTTCTCTTAGCATAAAGGCGCTTACCGCTCCCGAAGAAGTTGCTGAAGAAGTGGTAGAAGAGGAAGAAGAAGTTTACGAGGTTCCCGCTGAAGAACCCGGCAAAACCGCTATGGAAGAAGCTCTTGAAAAGGTAGAAGTTGAAGCTGCTGAAGAAGCTGCAGAAGAAGCTACCGAAGAAACTGCTGAATAATCAGGTTTTACAGAAAACACACCCCCATTGCTGTTGCAATGGGGGTTAATCATTTCAAAAACCGCAAGCCTTAAGAACATACCTGTAAAGCATCAACTCATAATCATAACTCCACGGATTTTCTTTTTCGCCCCTTACCATTTCACCAAAGGCTGCCATCATACTGTCATAACGGTCAAACCCGCCCGTTGTTTCAAAAGGGGCATCTGCGTGCCATCCGTCACTGTATACCTCTCTGTATTCTGTTGTCAGGAAAGGGTACTCTTCGGCATTTTCAAGCGGTCTTATTTCTACTGTTCCCTTCGTTCCCGTAACAACAAGTTGTCGCCTTTTAAAGCCGCCCCGTTCAATATCGGTAGTTTTGGCAAAGGAAACACCGTTTTTATATTCAAAAATCGCCATACCGAAATCCTCACCCGAAACTCCTTCCATGCCGGTGCGTTTATTAAGGGGAATTACTCTTTCCGGTTCACCTTGTAGTTGCAAAATCAAATCAACAAGATGACACCCCAGGTAAAACATCATTCCGCCGGGGAAATTTTCCATCCATTGCCGTACATTGCGGGGATGAAATCCGCTCATTTGCGCTTCAGCACTTATAATTTCCCCAAGCTCGCCGCTTTTTACCTTTTCCATAAGCGACATAATGCAGGGATTGTAACGGTACATATACCCCGTGTGAAAAACTGTTTTGTTTTTCTTTACAATGTTTATAAGCTTTTCAAACCCCGCAGGGTCAACCCCTCCGGGTTTTTCCATATGTATATGCTTACCTGCCTGCGCCGCCATAATCGCATACCTGACAAGATGAATTTCATCGGTTTCCACAGTTACCGCCTCAATTTCTCTGTCATTCAGAATTTCCTCTACGGTCATTTCTCTGTAGCCGTCAAAAGTGCCCATTCGTTCGGGCATTGTCTGTTTTTCGTTTTCAGGAAGGGCATAACCCACAATCTCAAAAATATCCGATTGTTTTTTTATACTTGCAAAAACCTCCGGTCCGTGGGAATTTTTATTCATTCCAATCTGGGCAATTTTTATCCTTCGCATTAAACTTCACTCCAATCAAACTGAACAACTGTAGGGAAATCTTTTTCGTTTATAAGCCGTGTATATACCTCTTCACAATTTGCAGGTGTATGTGTTTCCCTTATCATATCCTCCAGAGCAATTCTTCCGCCCTCGCACAGTTTCAGCACAGCTTTTATATCATCCCGATGTGTGAAGCACCCGGGATACGACTCTGTTTCGGGTCGTGCCATTGTATGAGCCCCAATAAGAGATATACCCGGAAAATGCACTTTCCGGTAATAATCAATGGTGAATTCCTTGTTTCGTGTGCAGCCCAGAAGTGCCACTCTGCCAAAGGGTGCCATACAATCCAATATGCCATCAAGTCCTGCGCCCACTCCTGTAACTTCAATTCCCGCTTTTGCGCCGCCACCCGTTACATCTTTTACTTTTGCGGCAAAATCCGCATCAAATGGGTCAAAAGCATAATCCGCACCGTAAACCAGTGCTTCCTCCCGTCTTTTTTCTATAGGGTCAACCGCAATAACCGGTGCCGCACCCCCTGCTCTTAAAAGCTTTACTGCAATTTGTCCCAGTATTCCCAATCCCATTACTATGGCAGGTTCACCCAATTCAAGGCGGGTTTTTCGCACCGCTGCAAGAGGAAAGGTTGCAATAAAGCTTATTGCCGCTTCACGAAGGGATACATCACCCTCAACTTTTACAACATTGTTTTCGTGTACTGTGTTGTATTTTTTATGATGCCCCCAGTAAACAACAACTTTGTCCCCTACACTGACATTCTGTACATTCTCACCTGTTGCCACAACCGTACCTGCACTGCTGTAGCCTACCATTCTGGGGAAAACCACAGAGGATGCACCGTTTCCCGACACATTCGGGTCACCTGTCAGGTTTGCTTTTTCCGTACCGCAACTTATTGTGCTGAAAGCCGTTTCCACCACCACCTCATATGCCGAAGGCTCACGGTATTCCACATCCAGCAGCTTTGCAGTATTAACCTCTGTAAATATAATCTGTTTGTTTTTCATAAACATTACCTCGCAAAATATTGTATCTCATATGGATTGTACTATATTGACACAACAAATAAAATATATTATAATATAAAAAAGAGGTAATATTCTATAAAAAACGAGGTGTTTCCCTTTGAAAAGTGTAATTTCCTATGATAATTTTCTGTTTCTCAACATAAAGTTCAAAAACTATCATCATACCGATAACAGAGCAGGTTGTCCCTATCATTATCTTGCAAAGCTTTTAAAAGGCACGGCTAAAATTGTATCCGAAAACAAAACTCTTGAAATAAAAGCAGGGGATGTTTTTTACATCCCCAAAAACCTCCCCTATCAATCCTATTGGTATGGAAACGAAAACGGCGATGTGGACTTTCTTTCCTTTGGTTTTGATGAGCTTGAAACAAAAGAACTGTTAAAGTATGAACTTCAGGTTATTCCCGTAACCCCCGGAACCTCTGCAAAAATCGACAATATTCCCACAAACGGAAACCACATCACCTGTAAAAGTCTAAGCATTTTTTATGATGCTCTTGCGGATATTCTTCCCGTTCTGAAAATCGGTTACGAGGATAAAGAGGAAATGCTGGTAAAAAAAATCAAACAGTGTATTCATATGCATCCTCACGCGTCTTTGGGTGAAATTGCCGGGATGTGCGCTGTCAGTGAACCTTACTTGTACCTTTTATTCAGGAAAAACACCCGTTACACTCCAAACTTCTACAGACAACAGGTTTTGTGTAAGCTCGGAGTGGAACTGCTTATTACCACGGACAATAAAATTGAAGACATTTCTGCCTCATTAAATTTCAGTTCCGCTTCCTATTTTCGCAAAATCCTGAAGCTTCATACCGGCAAAACGCCCCGTGAAATACGGAAAGAAAGAAGCCTTCGGACTATGTAATTTACTTACAACAACACCGTCTTAATCTGATTTTTAAGCTCCGAAAAGGAAACCAGAATTTCCATAGTCCGTGTTTCCTCCTTAAGGGACCCCCGTGGTATTAAAAACACAAACCCTTCGGGGCATACATAGTAGCCTGTATTCTGCCACGAGGAATAAAGTCTGCTGTGCCAGTCGGAAAAAAACTTTTCTCCCGATGCAATTTTCTCCTTTATTTTCCCCGAAAGAATGTACAGTATCATTTCCCGATACCGCACATTTCCCCGAAAAAACTCTTTAATATTCACCCCCGACCCATCTGAGGTGTTCCACACCGCACCGGTTACACAATTATAGGGTTTTAATTTTTCGTCAAACAGATGCATTTCGTATTTGAAGGAAATCACAAACCTTGATGTGTACATAAGCTGATAGCACCTTGTTATGCTGTTTTCCTCTTCCATTTTTTCTCCGATACACGCTGCATATTTCACAAATTCACCGCAGGCATGCCTCGAAAAGTTGTTTATTGTCCGGGTTGCACTGTTCTCCGGCTTTGTTATAACCGGACAGTAGGAGGTATACTGGAGCTTTCCCACTTCTCCGCTTATTATTTCCGGAGTAATTGTGTATAAATTTCTCATTTTCCCACCTGCTTTCTTACTATATACATATGAGAAATACATTGCCGTTATCACTCTTGACTAAATTGTTCCTATGTGGTAAAATAAATGATATAAAGGATGTGATATCAATGCAAAACCAGGATTTTTTCTATCCGTCATTTTCTCCTGCTGAGGAATATTTCCGCAACTTTTTTCAGAACTTCCCGGCAGTTTATAACGACCCGCTTTACCGCCTTTTCGGACATCTTTTCATTTCCGCAACCAACGCCGCCTTCATAAACGACATTCCCGAACAGTCAAACCGGCTTTTTTCTGTTCCCCTTCCGGAGGATACCTTTAAAAATCTTAATGCTACCGGTGGCAGCAACGTTGTTTTTTCAATGCATCAACGCTATATTCCTTCCAGGTTTCATTGCCACGGATATTTTGAAATGATTTATCAGTACAGCGGTTTCTGTATCCATAACATAAACGGTTTTGAGCTTCGGACAAAACCCGGTGATCTTATAATTCTCACTCCTTACACCTATCACTCGGTTATTTCTCCGTGCGACGACGGTCTTGCTGTTAACATCGGAATAAAATGCTCCGATTTCATGGAAAAATACCCCTACATTTTAAACGACAGTTCGCCTCTCTCCCGGTTTTTCAAAAGTTTCAAAGGTGAAGGTAAAAAAACCTACGATTTTATTCTGTTTGAAACTACTGAAAAAAATTTGCCTTCGCATATTGTACTGCACCCTTTGACAGTACAGAATGCCGATAATAATGTTAACAGTACAGAAATCAGCATCTACCTTCAATCTGCCGTTCATCAGATTTTCTCTTCTCTGCTTCTGTTTTGCGACAAATTCATTCTAATGCCCTATACCAATAAAAATACCGATACCCTCATAAAAATTATGCTATACATGAAAAACAACTATAAAACAGTTGACCTCGGAACTCTTTCAAAAGAGTTTCACTTCACCGAGCCCTACCTCAGCCGAATGATAAAATCCGGAACAGGACGCACTTTTTCCCAGCTCTTATGTAATATCCGTCTGAATTCCTCGCTCCTTCTACTTGAAAAAACAAAGCTGCCCATTGCAGAAATTTCTGCAATGGTCGGTTATAAAGCACCCGAAAACTATATGCGGAATTTCAAAACCGTATACGGAATAACTCCTTCAGAGCACAGAAAAAGCAAAAAAGCATGAAGCTGAGCAGACGCTGAGAAACGAAGGTATATTTCGCGAGGTTGAATTCGTCGGCGTACGCGGGTACGGTAGAGTTCAACCTCGTGGAAAGCAAGAAACGAAGCGGTTTCCGAGAAGGAAACCGCTTCGTTATGTTTAGTGTGAAAATGTTGAATTTTAAGCAAACCTATTCTTATTTGTTGTTTTTTCTTGCGGTAGACCGAGTTTGTCAGCGGTCTGACCCGTTTTGCATTTGCAAAACGGGTTTTATGTTATTCGGGTATTTTGCGGTCGTAAAGCAATGTGGCAATAAGCACCACAAAAACGGAACCGGCATTGTGTACGAGTGCACCGGTGGTGGGGTTAAGCACATTCAGTACCGAAAGCACAATGGCAACAAGATTTATTATTAGAGAAAGGCTTATGCTGAAACCTATTGTTTTAAGGGTTGCCATTGAGAGCCGTTTAAGGTAGGGCAGCTTGCCGATATCATCTGTCATAAGAGCAATGTCGGAACAGTCAAGCGCAATGTCACTTCCCATTGCACCCATTGCCACACCAACCGAGGCGGTTTTAAGTGCGGGAGCGTCGTTAACACCGTCTCCTACCATACATACTTTTTTACCATCTGCCTGAAAATCTGTTATTTTCTGTGCTTTATCCTCCGGCAAAAGCTCACCGTAAACCTTTTCAATGTTTACCTGAGAGGCAAAATATTCAGCGGATTTTGTGTTGTCACCGGTAAGGAGTACAACCTGGGTTTTAAGTGCTTTAAGCTTTGAAACGGCAATGTTGCAGTCCGGCTTTAAGGTGTCCGAAAGACCTATAATTCCAAGCACCTGACCGTTTTCGCAAACAAATACGGAGGCCTTGCCCTGAGCTCTCAGTTTTTCTGCGTAGCAGACGGAGGCTTCTGTGAATACACACCCTTTTGATGTGATAAATTTCTCGTTACCGCAAACAATTTCCCTGCCTGAAACTGAGGCTGTAACGCCCCTGCCTGCTTCCATAAAGAAGCTTTGTGGGGCAGAGAAGGAAACAGCGTTTTCCTTTACATAGGCTACAATTGCCCGGGCTAATGGATGCTCGCTTTTCATTTCAGCACTTGCTGTAACAGAAAGAAGCTCCGTTTCTGAAATATTATCCGAAAGCAGAATAACATCACTTACAGAAAGCCTGCCTGTGGAAATTGTACCGGTTTTGTCAAAGGCAACAACATCCGCCTTGCCCATTTTTTCAAGAGCTTCGCCGGATTTTATAATTATACCGTGTTTTGTTGCCTGACCTATAGCCGCCATAATGGCTGTGGGAGTTGCAAGCACAAGGGCGCAGGGACAGAAAACAACAAGTATTGTTACAGCCCTTACGGGGTCGCGGGTTATAATGAATACAATTATTGCAATAAGCAGAGCCACAGGCACAAGGTAGCTTGCCCATTTATCAGCAGTTCTCTGCATGGGAGCTTTTTTGTCCTCTGCTTCTTTAACCAGGCGGATAAGCTTTGCAAGTGAGCTGTTTTCTCCAACCTTTGTTGCACATATATCCACAGAACCGAAACGGTTTATTGTTCCGCAGAATACCTCATCACCTGCCGATTTATCAACAGGCAGAGCTTCACCGGTCATAACCGACTGGTCAATTGAGGTTTCACCGGAAACAATGGTGCCGTCCACGGGAATAACCTCACCGGGAAGAATACGCAGAATATCACCTTGCTTAATTTCGGAAACCTCTATGATTTTTTCTTCACCGTCCGCTATAAGTCTGCCGGTTTCAGGGGTAAGAGAAATAAGCTTTTTCAAGCCTTTTTTTGCGCGGTCGGTGGTTTTATCCTCCAGAATTTCGCCAATTGCCATTATGAAGGCAACCTCACCGGCCGCAAAAAGGTCTCCTATAATTATTGCTGAAATCATTGCAATTGATATAAGAAGGGCTGAGGAAATTTTCGAGATGCCCCGGTTTTTTATAATGCGTTTTATTGCAAGCCATAAAAGAGGAATGCCCGAAATTGCCACAGATACCCAGGCGGGGTCAAGGGGGAGAGCAACACCCAACCTTGGTAAAACAAAGCTAAGCACAAGAAAAATACCGCTGATTATTGTCAAAGGTATTGAAGTGAGCTTTTCCATAAATTCAGAAATCTGTTCCATTAAAATCACCTGATTCACAAAGAGATTAATACCTATAGGGGTATAGGTATATTATATACCAATAAAAGTGTTTTGTCAAGAGAAAATTTAAAATGTGTTGCTTGTTTGTAAATTATAATCATAGCAGCCTCCGTGAAAAACACGAAGGCTGCTGCTCTGCTATTTCATATTTGCAAACCTGTCCACGGCTTTTGTGAAGCTTTCAATGGTTTTTTCTGCGTCTCCGTGCTCTAAGCCGTCGCGGACACAATGACGGATATGCCCCTCAAGCACCACCTGGCCTGCCTTATGCAGGGCGGATTTTGCGGCGTTTATCTGTGAAAGCACATCCTCACAGGGAACATCTTCATCAACAAGACGGTCAATTGCCTGAACCTGACCGATTATTTTTTTCAGCCTTCTGTGAAGGTTTTCGGTATCCATACATTTTTTCATTGTGACCGCCTCCGGAATATTTTCTTCATTTCTATTATATACTTTAACAGAAGGTTTGTCAAGAAAAAACTTGAATACTCATGAGATTCTTCGGTCAAAGTTAAACCGCAGGTTTTACTTTTTCCTCAGAATGACAGGCAGAGGAGAAAACTTTGCGTATGTCATTCTGAATCCGAAGGATGATCTCTGCAAGAAAAAATTTAAAAAAATACTTGACAAAGCAAAAAATCTGTGGTATAATCCTTAGGTAAACAAGCAGAGGTTTTCGTCTCTCGCCTGCCGCAAATAAGCGGAGGGCAAATATTTCGGTGTTTCCCGTAAGGGGAATGCTGCGGTATTTTGAGGCGGAAATTTTTTCCGGCTCAATTTTTTTTGGAGGTGTTGAACATAGCTAAGGAGCTTTTAATCAACGATGAAATCAAACATAAGGAAATAAGGGTTGTCGGTGAGGACGGCAGTCAGCTGGGTATAATGTCAGCAGCTGAGGCACTTAAAATTGCTGATGATAAAAACCTTGACCTTGTAGAAATTGCTCCCCAGGCAAAACCGCCCGTATGTCGCATTATGGACTACGGAAAGTTCCGTTTTGACCAGGCAAAAAGAGAAAAGGAAACCCGTAAGAATCAGAAGGTTGTAAGCGTTAAGGAAGTGAGACTCACTCCTTCAATTGATGTTGGCGACTTTGAAACCAAGGTTAAGCAGGCAAGAAAGTTCATCCAGTCCGGTGATAAGGTTAAGGTTGCACTTCGTTTCAGAGGAAGAGAGCTTGCTCATACCGAAATCGGAGCCCCCCTTCTTGATAAGTTTGCGAAAAGCTTTGAAGACATTGCAGTTGTTGACAAGGCGCCAAAAATGGAAGGCAAGAGCATGGTAATGTTCCTGTCACCCAAACAGTAAAACCGTATATGAATTACAGAAGATAAGCTTTTTGTTTTCTGAATTTCACATAAAAAGTAAAATTTCTGAGAGGAGAGAAAAAATATGCCTAAAATAAAGACACACAGAGGCGCAGCTAAGAGATTCAATCTCACCAAGAACGGTAAAGTTAAGAAGAATCACGCCGGAAGACGTCACATTCTTACAAAGAAGACAACAAAGAGAAAACGCGGACTCAGAAAGATGAGCTACGCAGTTCCTGCAAATGCAGCAGTAATTAAGAAGTTAATTCCCTATAAATAATTGAGGAGGTTGAGTTTAAATGGCAAGAGTTAAAGACGCACTCGCTACAAGAAAAAGACGCAAAAAAGTATTAAAGCTTGCAAAAGGTTATTTTGGCGGCAAATCCAGACTTTATAAAACAGCTAACGAACAGGTAATGAAATCCCTTGTATATGCATACATCGGCAGAAAGCAGAAAAAGCGTGACTTCAGAAAGCTTTGGATTACCCGTATCAGTGCAGCTGCAAAAATCAACGGTATGAACTATTCTACATTTATGCACGGTCTTAAAAAAGCCGGCATCACCATGAACAGAAAGGTTCTTTCTGAAATGGCTATTAACGATGCAGCAGCTTTTGCAGCACTTTGCGAAACAGCTAAAAAGGCTCTTTAAGAGTAAAAGTGAACCCTTCTCTTTGTGAGAAGGGTTATTTTTTTAATATTTTACCATCCTTTATTCCCGATGTGATTTCACGGATTATTCCTGTTATGAAATTAATTTCATCGGGATTTTTTTCTTTTAGAAGTTTTATTATTTCATTGTATGAATTTTCCGGACTTACCTTACCAACTATGGTGTCAATGGTCGTACCAAGTGCAACAGAAAGCTTATAAACGGTTTCAAGACTAGGTTTACGGACAGAAGTTTCAATTTGACTAATAAAGACCGTGGATACATCTATTTTTTCTGCAAGTTGCTCCTGAGTAAGATTATTTTTCTTTCTGAATTTTGATATGTTCTTACCGATTAACTTATAATCCATACATTTCACCTCTCTTTATATAGTATAACCCATATTTGCTTACAGTTTAATATGCTATTAGTTAAATAAAATTAGCCAATAGTATTGACAAGTGAATGGGGGTGTGTTATACTTTATTAAGTTAAAATATTAAATAAATTTTGGAGGGTTGGTCATGAATAATAAGGCAAAGTTATTAATGTCTTTAGTTTTAACGGCAATATTGATTTGTGTATTTGCAGTTTGTGGAAGTGCAAATACAAGTGGATCTTGTGGGGAAAATCTCAAATGGGAATTAAAAAATGGAGTGCTTTCAATAATTGGCGAAGGTGAAATGACGTATTTTGAGGTACCTCAGGAGGCACCATGGTGTTTTAATGAGCAGATTACGGAGCTTAATATAGAAGATGGTGTAACTGCAATAGGCGGATTTGGAGGCTTGCCTGCTCTTAAAAGAGTAAACATTCCGAAAACAGTAACACAGATACAACCGAATGCGTTTAGAGATTGTAGTGAGCTTGCGGATATTAGCATCCCGGACGGAGTAACTTTTATTGGAGAAAATGCCTTTGCCGAATGCGAAAAGCTTATCAACATAAATATTCCGCAAAGTGTAACGATAATACAAAAAAATGCGTTTTATAATACCGGATACTTAAATGATGAAATGAATAATGTTGACGGAGCTTTTTATCTTGATAATTGCTTAATTAGTATAGCAGACGAAGCTGATAAAAATTTTGTGATACAGAATGGGACAAGAATGGTGGCAGACGAAACCTTTGCCTTCTTTGAGAATCTCGAATCAGTTGTAATTCCGAGTAGTGTAGAAGTAATAGGGGATGCAGCTTTTTTTGAGTGTGAAAATCTTGAATATGCGTATTACGAAGGATTGAAAAACGAATGGGAAAAGGTAAAGGTGGGTGTTAGCAATGTAGCACTCATCAATAATATCTGGTTTACAAAAGACGGAATTAAATGGAGATTATGTGAAGGAATATTGACAGTTGATGGAATGGATGGGATGGAAGGATGGACAGAGAAGGATATTCCGTGGAAAGATGAAAAAGGAAAAATAAAAAAGTTAATAGTAGCTGAAGGTATTACTGTTATAGGTATTAGTGCATTTATGGATTGTACAGAACTTGAAGAAATTAGCCTGCCAAATAGCTTGAATAAAATAAAAGCCCATGCTTTCAATAATTGTTCGAAACTTAGTAATGTTGATATTCCCGTAGGTGTAAATATTTATTACTCGGCATTCAGAAACTGTACAGGGCTAAAAGAACTGATTATTCCTGAAGGAGTACGATTTATCGAATACGCCGCTTTTGCAGGATGTAGCGGATTGGAAAAGGTCACCTTGCCTAAGAGCTTAAGCCAAATTGATGGTTTGCTTTTTGGAAACTGTACTGCATTAAAAGATATATATCTTCCTGAAGGAATTAAAATAATAGGCGAAATGGCCTTTAGCGGATGTACGAATCTTGAAAAAATAGTATTTCCGGAAAGTTTGAACCTTGTAAAAACTGGTGCTTTTACAGGTTCGGGAATTACTGATGTATACTATAATGGGACAAAAAGATCCTGGGAAAAAATACAGGGCAGTGATCTTATAAATGCAGAAATACACTTTTTAAAAATTTTAGGGGATGCCGATATGGATGAAAGAGTTTCGGTTTTTGATGCAGTTACCATTCTCAAATATGTTGCCGGCATTGAAGAACTTAACCCGGAACAAATAGCACTTTGCGACATAAATTGTGACAATGACCTGACAGTTTCTGATGCGGTTGAAGTGCTGAAATATGTTGCTAGATTGATTACGGATTTTCAATGAAAATTCCGGTTCAAGAACCAATATTGATGCATCCTGTGGAAACCGAAAAAATTTTTTTTGCGAAAACTATTGACAACCGGCAAAAAAAGTGCTAAAATTAATATCACCACAACAAAATTTGCTGTCGAGGCGGGGGTCTTAGCGTTAGTGCAGGGTCTTCGTCTTTTTTTATGAAAAAAAACGCTGTGAACATTTTGTTAAATCGCGGTGAAAAAGCTTGACATCTGTGGTAAATTGGTGTATAATCTAAAATAGTTTGTTTAACTTAATTTAAATAAAAAAGAAATGAGGTCTTAAAATGGATCAGGAAAAAAACTTAAATGAAGAAATACTTGAAACAGCTGAAGAAGCTGTTGAAACAGTAGAAGAGGTAGTTGAAGAAGCTGCAGAGGTAGTTGAAGAGGTTGCCGAAACAGTTGAAGAGGTTGAGGAAAAGGTTCGTCCCGTTGTTTATGACGATTTTTCCGAAGAAGAAGCTCCTGCACCTGAAAAGAAGGAGAAAAAGGGTGTTGGTTTTGGCGGTCTTGCTGTTTCAACAATTGTTTCATCCGCTATTTCAGTTGTTGTAACTCTTGTAATTTTGTTCTTTATAAACGCTGTTCCTCAGTGGGTTTTCTCTGCGCAGATTCAGGGCGTATGGGAGTTCCAGGGTATTTACTCCGTAATTGACGGTAAGGATTTTACAATCATTTTACCTAACACACAGACAGGCACCTCTGAGTATGCCGAGTTTGTATACGAGGTTGAAGAAAACGGTGTTATAAAAGTTTCCGACAAAGATGACTCCACAGGCGGTATGATGGCACAGAGTCTTTTCGGAACAAATAAGGTTGAAATTGAAAAGGGCAAAGATACAATCACCTTCCTTGGTATGGAATGGAACAAGGTTGACAAGGAAACAGCAGCAAGTGTTAAGGCAGATGTTGAAGCAAACAGAAAGCCTGTAGCAGATAATGAAGCAACTACTGACCTTACCCAGCCTGAAGAATAATAGCTTTAAAAAAATCGCAGAGTTTTTGCCACAGCCTTACCCGGCTGTGGCATTTTCTGCGATTTTTTTTGTTTATATATTGACATAGAATTCATTTTGTAGTACAATTAGTGCAAACTTGAAAAATTAAGAGGTGCTTGAAATGAGCGTAACAATTACAGGAAAGCTTCCGGACCCATTTTTAAATGCTGACGGAACCCGTATGACTCCTGAAGAGTGGTACAAAAACAGAAACCGTGTTTTTGAAAAAATTTGCGATATAGAGTATGGCGGTATGCCTCCCGTACCTGAGGTTGTAAAGGTGGTAAGACTTACGGCAGGTCGTGAGGACGGCGGAGTAAATGTGTACAAAATTTGGGCGGGAACAAAGGAAAAACAACTTTCCTTTAAGCTTGAAATATCTGCACCGCCAAGTAAAATTGACGGCAGCGTAAGGCATCCTGTGCTTTTGACAGGTGACGGTTGCTACCTTAACTGCGAAAGTGATACCATAGCTTATGCAAAAGCACGGGGATTTGCTGTTGCAGTATTTGACCGTCTGGAAGTTGCTCATGATGATATGGCACAGCCACGAGAAGGCGGTGTTTATGACATATATCCCGACTACCCTGATTTTACCGCTATTTCTGCGTGGGCGTGGGGATATAGGGTGGTTATGGATGCCTTTGAACAGATACCACACATTGACGCGGAAAATGTTGGTATAACAGGTCATTCCCGTGGTGGCAAAACCGTTATGCTTGCGGCGGCATGGGACGAAAGGATAAAATATGTCTGTCCCAACAACAGCGGATGTCACGGTGCAGTAAGTCACCGACTTAAGGAAACCGGCTACGGTCACGCAGGTAAAACCGAGGATATAGGCAGTATGGTTAAAATGTTCCCGTTATGGATGGGAAAAAAGCTTAACGATTACATTGACAGGGAACAGGAGTTACCTTACGATATGCACTTTTTTGGTGCACTTGTTGCTCCCAGATTTTACATTCAATGCGAGGGTATGCAGGATTACTGGATAAACCCCAAGGGTGCGTGGATGAACTTTTGTGGTGTAAAAGAAGCATACAGGTACCTCGGATGTGAGGATAATGCAGCTGCCTGGTTCAGACCGGGCATACACAGACAAAAGCTGCCGGATTTTGAACAGTTTATAAGCTTTATGTCGGACAAAAAGAACGGCAGACCGACTGCGGAACATTTGAAAATAAACCCGTATCCGGAGCTTGAAATTGATACCGATTGGGAATAAGGAGGAAAAAGATATGCTTACATTTGAACAGATTTTTGTGCCGATTTGGGATACCGATATGGTTTACGGAGAAACCTTTACAATGTACAGAAATGAAGATGGTAAGGTCTGTGCTCCGTTTTTATACAAACCGGAGGAAATAATTTCGGTGCAGAGTGCCACTTATGAAAAAACTTATGAGGAAGGCAAAGACTGGTATGTTGAAGGAAATATGCTTTATCTGACGGAAAACACAACAATTCCGTTTATGGAACATAAAGATATTTTTATGAAAGAGCCTTTGCCGGGTCACAGCTTTCCTTACCCGGAAGGCCATTTGCTTTTCCACGAGGGACATTTCTTTCAGGACAGACAGATTGCGGTTACATACAAATGTAAAAAAGGCGGTTGGAAAGGCTATGTACCTCAGTTTGAAGGCACCAACCTTCCTAAAACAATGAAAAAGCTGAAAGAGGACAAGCAGCTTCGGATTGTTCTTTTCGGTGACAGCATTTCAGCAGGTTCAAACGCATCGGGCAGAACTATAAATCCGCCATTTCAGCCTATATGGGGCGAGCTTGTGTGCGAAAAGCTTCGCAGAAGCTATGGTGCAGATATTAAGTTCATAAACGTTTCGGTAGGCGGTACGGATTCCGTATGGGGTATGAATGAGACTGAAAACAGAGTATGTGCAAACAACCCCGATTTGCTTATTCTCGGATTTGGTATGAACGGAAGCCACAAGCCTGAGGTTTTAAAGGAGCATATTGATACAATTATAAAAAAGGCAAAGGAAACAAACCCGGATGTGGAGGTTATTATAATTTCAACATCTACTCCAAACCCGATTCTTACATCTCCTGCGGCAAAATTTATGACATATCAGCCTTTCTATAAAGAGGCACTTGATGAGCTTTGTGAAGAAGGAATTGTTGTTGCAAATGTCCGCGATGTACAGAAGGAACTGCACAGCAGAAAAAGGTTTATTGATACCACGGGTAACAATGTAAACCACCCCAATGACTTCTTTATAAGAATTCACGCACAGATTTTAACTACAATGCTTATTGAAGAATAAAAAAGTGAAACATGATATACGGTGTTATTTAAAATGTGGTAATTTAAAAGGCTGAACGAAATTAATCGTTCAGCCTTTTTTTGTTGTAGGGAAGATTTACGAATTGCCAGCGTATAAGGTCTTAAGACTATCCTACACATTTATTCTTGATTGTCACAGTACAGAATAAAAAATATAATTTATTGTTGCATTTCCTGGGTTTTGGTGGTATAATATTATTGCTACATGAAATCTAAAATTAAATTACGAAAGCACTTTTTTGTTACAGGGGGTATTGTACCCTCTTGTTTGTGTATCGTCATACTATTTGAATAGGCAAAAAGGCAAATTCCACGTATGACGGCACAAACAAGTGCGTTTCGTATGTTTATGATTTCGTGTAGCAACAAATCGGAGTTTGCGTTTTTCGGTGTGCAGCTTCGATAGTTGCACACCTTTTTAATTTATGGAGAGTCGAAAGGAGTATAGTTGTTTTTCGTAAAAAAGTGTGCATAAAACATATTAAAAAGTAAGGAGAATTTTCAAATGAAAAGAATTATAAGTTTTTTTATTGTTTGTATGCTTTTATGCGGAAATGCTTTTGCTGAAAATAATTATAAAATTATCAATATGTCAGAATTTGCAAATGTCGATAATTTTGCAGAGGGTTTATGTGCTGTTCAAGATAAAACAAATGGTCGGTGGGGCTTTGTTGATATAAATAAAAATTGGGTAATTTCGCCACAGTATAAAAGTGCAAGTTATTTTAAAAATGGTGTATGTGCGGTAAATACTGTGGACGGTGAGTCGGTCCTAATAAACCATAACGGCGATGTTGTTTTTAAATGTACAGAATATTATAATAATCTTACAAGTGAAGATGTATATATTGAGAAACACGGAAAAAATTTAATGGTATGGGAAGATATGAATAAGTGGGTTACGCGCTACCAGGTTACCTTGTTGGATGAAAGTTATAATGTTATTACTCCAAACGCTATAAAGCTTCATAGTTTCATTGCAACAACAGACGAGTCTCCAATAACTAGCCGAACTCTGTTTTGGGAGACTAGTCAGGGAGGCGTTTATAACTATAAGGGAATAGATATTAGTAATAGATTAACCGATGAAAATGTTTCGCTGTCTGACAAAATGATTGCGAATAATAAATATATTGTAGGCAAGGTAGATGGTAAAATAAAATGCTTTGATATAGATGGAAATAAAATTGCAGAATTTTCCAATAGCGGAAAGACTTTATTAGATGGTGATTTAATTATTTGTAACAACAAAGTACATAATATATCAAAAAATAAAACTGTGTTTGAAAACGAAGATTTTAATCTCGAAAAAATAGACGCATATTACAGTAAATTCTTTACCGTAAAAAAGAAAAATGGAACATCTGCACTCTATTCGGCAGATGGTGAAAAACTTGTAGATTTTGGAAAGTGGGACTATATTTATCCAACGTCAGCATCAAACAATGTTGTAGTTTGTGTCAATAATAAATATGGAATTGCTAATTATGAGGGTAATTTACTTTTACCTCTAGAATATGGTTTAAAGTCTATTTTTGTTTCTAGCAAAAACCCTATGTACTACTCAATTCTGTCAAACGATGGCAAATACGTAGTGTTAGCAAAAGGCAATGAAATAATCATTGTAAATACAGCAAACCTAAAAACCTACAATATCTCTAATACCAATAGTATATATACTGGGTACAAATATCACAAAATCAAAGGGGTGATTTTAGACAATAATTTTAATCCTATCTATAGTAATGAAAGCATTGATTATGTTGGTAAAGTCAATGGTATCAGTAATGGAATTATAAAACAAATACATTCAGGGAAACCTAATACATACGGGTTTGTAGTATTTAATGATAGTGGTGTAAAGGTTGAGATTGATAGTTCAAGATTAGAATTTGATGTGTTGCCGATTATTCAAAATGGACGGACACTTGTCCCGATGAGAGCAATTTTTGAAGCGCTGGGAGCTGATGTTGAGTGGAACGGAGATACACAGACAATAATCGCAAAAAACAAGAATGTTACCATTCAAATGCAGATAGGAAATAACACTTTAATAAAGAACGGACAAAATATACAGATGGATATATGTCCACAATTAGTAGATGGTCGCACAATGGTTCCGGTCAGAGCGGTTTCGGACAGTTTCAATGTGACTGTTGACTGGGACGGCTATACACAGACAGTTTCGTTATTTACAAACTAAACATAAGTCAAAAAATGCTCTCGCAGTTTTGCGAGAGCATTCTACTGTTCTGGAACTCTTTAAGCATATTGTGGCTTTTGCTTTAAGCTTTGCTTTCTGTTTTGTGGAAATAACGGGATTTATCGTAAGAGTTCCGCACCGACCAGCTGAATTTGAATTCATCAGCACGGGTAATTTTAAAAATCATTCGGTTTTTACCTTTTTTTATTGTAACTCCGGGGTTGTTGTTGAAGGGAGTCCAGCTGCGGTGAATCTGAGAATCTGCCACAAGTCTGCCGTTTTCCCAAACCTTGAAAGGTGCGTTGCAACCAAAGTGGTGACAGCCTGCAACATCTTCTTCGGATACAAAATCGTAAACAAGGTAAACGCAGGCAGGTCCTTTGTATGTAACCTTGTCCTGAAGGTCGAAAATATCACCGTGAATATTGACGGTCTGAGTCAGGGTTTCATCTGCCAGAATTTCATCAAGATTTTTAAAGCTTTCGTCAATATACTCACGGTTTACATTTACAAAACCGCTGAACATTGCGGCAATATCTGCGTTACCATTAGGGGTTTTCTGCATTTTTTCACCATAGGGGTCGCTGTCGTAAAGGACGGTATCATAATTGTCAAAGAAAGGACCAATGAGCTTCATGGACATTGCTCCAAGGAGACCGAATTCGCAGGTTGCTTTGCCAAAGGTGGCTTTGCAGATGTTTGTAACGGGAAGAGTATCATCCTTTACCGTAAACACCGCTGTTGTGGAAAAGGACATTCCGGGCATAAGCACCAGGTCAACAGGGCTTCCGTGGAATTTAAGTGCTTTTGCCGGAGTAATGCGAAGTACACCTTCAATTTCTTCTTCACCGTTGTTGGTAACGGTAATTGTTACCGCTCTGCTTTCACCAATGCCGATGGTGGGGTCGCCCTCGTAATCGGCAATAATTGAAATTTCAGGGTATTCCGATGCCGGCAATGAGCCGTTTATACCTTTGGGAATATCGGTGATTTCAATATCCAGAAGCCCTTCTTCGTAGAAGGAGAGACCTGCTTTTACCGAAGCTTCGGCAAAGCTTTCAATGGTTTTGTAGGGACAATCAATATCAACAGTACCAACAACAAGCTCGGTGCCGATTTTGTCAAGCCAGAATTTTGGGGTTTTCTTGGCACCGGTTATAATTCCCAGCAGGGAAAGAGCCGTTGCAGCGGTACAGTCGGTATCAAAACCACCGTTTACCGCATAAAGCAAGGTTTTGGTATAATCCTTTTCACCGTAAAGCAGGGCAAGAAGGGTAAGACCGCAGTTTGTGGGGGCATAGGAGGCATCCTGAGAGCCATATTTTGCTACAAGGCGGTTACGGGCGTTTTCCCAGGGAGTGCCACTTTCATATAAATCAAGAACAAAAAGAGCCACATCGTGAATGATGCTGTTTTCGGGGATGTGCTCAAGACCTTTTGCTATAAGCTTTTTCAGGTCACTTTCAAAGAATGCCTCACATTCCATAACGCTGTTGAAAACCTCGGAATAAACAGATGGAAGGTCGTGGTCAACCGAGCCGTCTGCCATGGCATAGCTTTTTGCGGTTTCAGGGCTTCCCGGGGCAACTACCGCCCATATTTCGCTACGGATGGGGCAACCCATTGAATTTTTAAAATAATCATTGTTAAAAACTCCGCTTGCAGGAGGCATAATGCCGCATTCTATGTTGCGGATTGCTACAGCGTATTCGTTTGCAAGACATATGTTGTACCGTGCAAAGGATTTTGCAAAATCCGAGGAGGTCAGGGCTGTGCCCTTCTTTTCGAGCAAATCCACAAGCCAAAGCACCTGAAGGTCAAGGTCGTCGTTTGGGGGAATAACCTCAGGGAAAACATTGTCCAGAGTGTAGTGCAAAAGGGCTTTGTTGTTTTCAGAAAGAGCACCGCAGGCACCACCAATAGATTTTCCAAGCCAACAGCCAAAGGCTTTGTCAAGATATGTTTTGTAACTGAGTTTACGCATTAAAATCACTCCTTTTGATTTATTCTATCCTAAAAGGTGGGAAAAGTCAAGCGAAATACTTGATTTTGGTTTGAATTTGTGGTAAAATGATTTCGTCAAGAATGAACTAAGCTAAATTGCATGCGACAGCTAAATATGCTGCGCACACATATATTTAAGGAAGGTGCGAAAAATGAAAATTACTTTACTTGGAGATTCCATAAGAGGTATAGGCTACGGTACAATGGTTCCGGGACTTCTCGGTGACGATTTCGAGGTGTTTCAGCCTCACGATAACGGCAGATTCGCAAAATACACTTTAAGAGGAATTCACGACTGGGCAGGTGCTATGCAGGGAAGCAGAATTGTTCACTGGAACAACGGTCTGTGGGATATATGCAAGCTTTTTGATGACGGAAGCTTTTCCTCCGAACAGGAATATATTGACTGTATGCTGAGAATTGCAGGGATTTTGCTTGAGAGATATGAAAAGGTTATTTTTGCAACAACAACTCCCGTTAACGAAAATCATCCTCAGCTTAAAAATGCGGATATTGAAAGATACAACAGCATTATTGTGCCTGTTCTTGAGGAAAAAGGCATTATAATCAATGACCTGTACACCCCTGTAAGTACAGATATTGATAAGTTTATCCGTAATGACGATAACATTCACCTGACAGAAGAAGGCATTGTTTTGTGCTCAAATCAGGTGGCAAAAGTTATCCGTCAGGTGGCGGAGAGTCTGGAATAAAAGGAGTCAGAAAATGAAAATAACCCTTCTGGATGATGCAACACTTGGTGAGGGGCTTGATTTTTCCTTGCTTTCCCGTTTCGGTGAGGTGGAAACCTGCGGAAAAACCCCACAGAATATGGTTGCGGAGAAAATTACAGACAGCGATGTCGTAATTATAAACAAAATAAAAATGAATGAGGAAAGCCTGCGTTTTGCAAAGAAGCTTAAGCTTATATGTGTTTTTGCGACTGGATTTGACAATATTGATGTGGGCTACTGCCGTGAGCACGGTATTGGAGTGTGCAATGTGAAGGGATATTCCACCGACAGCGTGGCACAGCTTACCCTGGCACTTGTGCTTCAGCTTATGAACAGAATTCCGGAATTTACGGATTATGTGGAAAGCGGAGCTTATTCAAAAAGCGGCTTGCAGAACTATTTAAAACCGCAGTTCTATGAGCTTTCAGGTAAAACCTGGGGAATAATTGGTTGCGGAAACATAGGCGGCAAGGTTGCGGAAATTGCAACAGCCTTTGGGTGCAGAGTGCTTGTGAACAAGCGCACACCTCACCAGGTTTACGAAAACGCCACGGTGGATGAAATATGTGAGAAAAGCGATATTATTTCAATTCACGCACCTCTGACTGATGAAACACGGGGAATTATAAGCCGTGAAAGAATAGGCAGAATGAAAAAAACAGCGGTGGTTGTGAATGTGGCAAGAGGGGCAATAACCGATGAAGAGGCAATTGCCGATGCCATTGAAACCGGTGCGCTGGGCGGTTTTGGTGCGGATGTGTATTCCACAGAGCCTTTTCCGGTAAATCACCCATTTACACGGATTATGCACAGGGATAATGTTTGCCTTACACCACATATGGCGTGGGCGGCTGTGGAGGCAAGAAGGCGTTGCCTTGACGAGATTATTTTGAACATTGAAGCCTTTTTAAAGGGCGAAACGAGAAACAGAGTGGAGATGTAATTATGAACAACATAAAACAGCAGACAAAACAGGCAGTTTGCGAGCTTATTGAAACTGCAAAGCTTAAACCGGGACAGATTCTTGTAGTGGGATGCTCCTCAAGTGAAATCGCAGGGCAGAAAATAGGCACCGGCTCAACTGTTGACATTGCAAGAGAGGTTTTTGAGGTTATTTTTGAAGAGGCAAAAAAACAGGGCATTTTCGGTGCGGCACAATGCTGTGAGCACCTTAACCGTGCAATAATAATTGAAGGGGAATGTGCTGAAAAATATTTCCTGGAGCCCGTGAATGTTGTTCCGCAGATTAAGGCAGGAGGTTCTTTTGCCACAAGTGCCTATCAGGCATTTGAAAACCCGGTGGCGGTGGAAAAAATCCGCGCCCACGCAGGGCTTGACATTGGGGACACATTTATAGGAATGCATCTTCGTGAGGTGGCTGTTCCTGTAAGACTTTCCGTGAACAAAATTGGTGAAGCTCACCTTACGGCAGCAAGAACAAGGGCAAAGTTCATAGGCGGAGAAAGAGCGGTTTATGACCCGGAGAAAATGTAAAGAGGTAAAAGCTATGCAGACCAATTGTGAAGAATGTATGAACTTTGTTTATGATGAGGAATTTGAAGAATATGTCTGTGCCGTGGATATGGACGAGGACGAAACCGCGGAGTTGCTTGCGAATCCGCGGAAGCGCTGTCCCTATTTCCGGTTCGGAGACGATTACACAATCGTAAAAAAACAAAATTGACAATAATGTAAAAATCAACTACTAAATGTAAAATTTGACTATTGATAAAACATCCTTTATGTTGTAAAATATATATGAGTGAGTATATTTTACAGAAAGGATGTTTTTTTATGTGTAAAATTCTGAAAAATACGGTGTGTATTGTTCTTTGTTTTTTGATGTGTGTTTCGGTTACGGCGTTTGCAGAAATAAACAGAACAGATTTCAGAACACCGGTGAGTATGTCAGGAGCAAGGTCTCAGAAGGTTCTGGGTAACTCTGCAGGTCATAAGCCCACACATCTTACCGATAAAACGGGCTATCTTACACAGTATTTCAACATTCCCGAGGATGTGGGCGTACTTGATGCGGTAAAGGTGTGTATTCACGGTCAGGGTCCTGCGGATACAAAGACAATTACCCTTCGTGTTTATAAATGGGATACCGACGAGGCAACAACGCTGAAATCCGAGCCTATTGCGGAGACGGTGCTTGACGGTTACACAAACAACGGAATTTATGAAATTTATGTTGAAGATGATTACAATGGTCCCCTTTTGTTCTGGGCAGGCAACAGTATAGGAAGCGGTGGCTTGTGGAACACCGAGGGTATGTTTAACTATGACGCAAAGCTTCGGGTTGACGGTGTTGAAATGGAAGGCAGACTTCTTGAATCCACAGTATACACAAGAAAGCCTATAGAGATTCCGGAGGAGGAGGGCACAAGAGATGCCTATGCTCTTCACAGTGCGGTGGATTTCTCTGTAAACAAGCTTGACTTTTTTGAAAGAGATATGGGCACGGGTGAAAAAATCCCCATGCTTGATTCAAACGAGGCAGGCAAATGGGTTTGCTATAAAAATGTTGATTTCGGAGATGTTTCGCCCAAAAGCCTTGCGCTTGGTGTTTATAACCGCGCCTGCGCTGAAAACTCGGTTGAAATTCAGCTTGTGCTGGACGATGCAAAAAAAGGTCCCATTGCAGGTACAACTATGACCTATTACTATAAAAATGAAGAGTTTAAAGAAACTCTTAATATGCGGCTGAATCAGGAAATTACCGGTGTCCACGACATATACCTCACATTTAACCGTGGAGGCATAAGCCTTTTGGATTGGCAGTTCAGCAGAGAGGCACTTCCTTACACCTCTCTTGATAAGCTTCAGGCAGAGTTCAAGCCCGTGCCTGACAGCGAAATTATTGATGATTATGCCGACACCTGGGTAACAAGTGATATGGTAGGAAGAAAGCTTCCCTCAATTGACAAGGTTGGTCCCGTTAAAGAGGAAGAAAAATATGTTGCCATGTTTTACTGGGCATGGCACGCCAGATACAGTATGCTCAGCGCAAGGGATGCGGTGCTGAATGTTCAGAATGTTCTTGACCTTTACGAAGGAGACTTTGAAGATATCCGTTTCAACGACAGCTACGAGGGCTGGAAAGGTTCCCGTGCAGTTTTCTGGAACGAGTCAATTTACGGCTTCTTTGCAGGTCTTGACGACTGGGTTGTAAGAAAGGAAATGGAACTTCTTGCGGCGGCAGATGTTGACCTTCTGGTGCTTGACTCTCCCGGTAATACATATTCCGGCGGATACCTTAATGTCTGTGAAAATATGCATGAAATGCGTAAGGACGGTATAGAGCCTCCCAAGCTTGCACTCCGTACCGGATGGGGTCCGAACGGTAACGATACCGAGCTTATCGAACGCCACTATCACGAGTTTATCGAGCCCGGTCTGTACAGCGATTGCTGGTTCTACTATGAAGGAAAACCTTTTACTGCAAGCTATCCCGAAAGCCTTGATTTTAAAACAGGTGACCCTGAGCGTGACGCATACCGTCAGGAAATCAAGGAAAATATGACCTTCCGTACAATGCAGGCATCATACTTTACAGGTCCCACAAGAGATGACCAGTGGCCCTGGCTTGAGGTGTACCCTCAGCATCCCTTCGGAAAAACCGAAACAGGCGGTGTTGAATGTGTGGGTGTGGGCATTGCACAGAACACTGCTCCCGGTTTTACCACATATACAGCATTTAACCAGCCTGATTGCTTCGGACGAAGCTACACCTATAAAGACAAGTTCTCCAAGCTTAGTGAGGATTCCGACTATTACGGCTACAACTTCCAGGAGCAGTGGGACAGAGCCTTTGAGCTTGACCCCCGTTTCGTTTTCGTAACCGGCTGGAACGAGCTTGGAACAGGCCGTTTTCCAAGCTACGGCAACAACGGTGTAAATACCATTACAAACGGTTTTGGTGATACCTTCTGTGATGAATACAGCCGTGACATTATACCGGTTAAGGGTGATTTTAAAGATACTTACTATTTGCAGCTTGTTTCCAATATCCGTAAGTTCAAGGGTGTAAGACCCACTCCTGTTGCAAATGAACAGAAAACTGTTGCTCTTGGAGATTTTGCCGCCTGGGAAAGCGTTGAGCCTACCTTCTACGGCTACAAGGGCGGTACAGAGCCCCGTGACGAATACAACTATTTCGGCAGAAGAAAATATCAGAACTACACCGGCAGAAACGACATTGTAAAAGCCAAGGTTACAAGAGACGACAAAAATATTTATTTCTATGTTGAAACGCTTGATAATCTTACACCTTACACAGATGATGCGTGGATGAGACTTTTCCTTAACACCGACCGTGTTTATTATACCGGCTGGGAGGGTTACGATTTTGTAATTAACCGTGTATCTCCCACAGAAAACAAGGTTACTGTTGAACGAAACATCGGTGTGGACAACATCTGGAAATGGGAAAAGGCCGGTGAAGGTGAATACACCGTTTCGGGCAATAAAATGATGTTGACTGTTCCGAGAAGCGTCCTTGGTCTTGAAGGCAAGGCACTTGATTTTGAATTCAAATGGAACGACAATATGCAGCAGGACGGTTACCTTATGGATTTCTATGTAAACGGTGATACTGCACCTGTGGGCAGATTCAACTATCATTACATTGAAGAGGCTTCTCAGGATAAAACTCCGGAGAATGAGTTTATTGTGCCCTACAAACAGCTTCACGATATGGTGAAATATGACATTGTAATGGCAATTAACGAGCCCAAGGGCTTCCTTTCCGGTGATGTTGAATACATTGACCCCAAAAACCACGCAGTAACTCCCATTATTGTGAATGATAAAACCATGGTTCCCATCCGTTACATTGTTGAAGCTATTGATGCTACCGTTGAATGGAACGATGAAACAAGCACAGCTGTTATTTCACATGGAAACAATAAAATCAGCATAAAAGAGGGCGAAAGTCAGCTTAAAGTGAATAAGCGTCCCAGAAGTCTGCAGTCACCTGCAATTACTGTGAACGACAGACTTTATGTTCCTCTTCGTGATATTGTTGAAAGCCTTGAGCTTGAATGCTACTGGCACGATGCAGGTATTATAATTATAGGTGAAACAGCATACAGAACAGCTACAGAAACAACAATGAGCTTTTTGCTTGATTTCTATCAGAACATTAATTTAAAAAAATAACAAAAACCCCCGGAATTTATATGAATTCCGGGGGTGTTGTTATTATTTCGCAACTTCAAGATATTCACCGTTGTACTTTATGTCAAAAAAAACGGCTCTTTCCATTGGACGATAATTGGGTGAGTGAAGGCTGAGTTTAAGGCTGCCGTCCTTGTCACGGAAAACCATACCGTGACCGCCATCGGTGTTGAAAATAAGGGGTGCGGTGTGGTTCCACAAACCGAAAATATCACCGGTGTTTGATATTGCCTGAGTCTGAATGTAACCGTCATTTCCGATTGAGGACCATATCATAATAAGCCTGCCGTCCTCTGCTCTGTAAAAATAGGGTCCGTCGGTTACTTTGCCGTAACAGTCTATGCCATTTGGCTTTCCTGTAATTTCCTTTGTGTAAGGGCTATCTCCGGCTTTGAACATAAGCACCGGTTCACCTACAGGTGCGGAAAGGTCCGGAGTAAGCTGTATGTAACACATCTCACCGTTGTGAACCTGAGTCCATTCGTGGCAGAAAACCATGTAGGGGGTTCCGTCGGTGTGCACATAAAGTGTACCGTCAAGACAGTCCCAGGCTTCGGGGGTTATGGGACCGTCCGAGTGGGGAACAAAAGGACCTTCAAGGCTGTCAGCCTTCAGAATCTGTGTGCCACGGTGATGGGAATCGCTGCGGAAGGATGCAAACATATAGTATGCACCGTTATATTCATGCACCTCAGGAGCCCAGAAATCATGTGTGCCCCAGAAAGATTCATCCGGTGCAAAGCACTCCTTCATTTCCCAGTTTTCGCCATCATCACTTGTACAAACATGAAACTTCCGGTTACCGGGAGCGGTGGTTCCATACATATAATATTTGCCGTCTTTAATTAAAATAAAAGGGTCTCGTATATGAATTTCATTTAATTTCATTTTTTTACCTCCTATTTATTAATCCATATGGGACTTGTCCAGGCGCATCTGCCGTCCTCAAGCTCTACACGGAGATAGTACACGTCGGTATCCTTTTCCTGCTTGTAATCGTAAAGGAAGCATTCCTTGTAACGACGGAAAATGATGTAATCACGCTGGTTTTTAACAAGGGTGACCTTCTTTACGGGAACCTCGGTGGTTAAGTGGAAATAAACCTCTCTGTCACCCTCATCGGTTATTTCTTCGCCCATATAGTGACCGTTAATGCGGAAATCTATGGTAATTCTTTCAGGTCCCATAAAACCGTAGCATCTCCGGGCTTTCAGGGCTTCAAAAATACCCTCCACGGTGTTTTCCTTTGCCCACACACCGGTTATACCGGGGAATTTCTGCAATCCGGGATAATCCTCGCAAAGAAGTCCGTTTTTACAGCAATGGTCATCGGAACCGGCATATACGCCCATTTTTGCACCGCGGTTTAAGGCATCCTGCCAGAAACAGCCTTCAATCTGAATATCGTGGTCGTTGTAGGGATTGTCAAAATATTCGGCACAGTCACCTCTGGAATAAATCTCCATAAGGGAGGTGTAAAGCTCCTGGGGAATTGAGCTTAAATCTGTATTGGGTGTAAGCATAGCTGTGTCGTGGGGAGCAAAAATGCAATCCTCACGGGCAAGAAGGGTTTTAAGCTGTTCTTTTGTTATATCACCGGGTACGCCTACATCGAACATTTCCGCATCGTGGCTGTTAAAGAAAATTGCGGAATTGTTGTACCAGGGGTAGGAATCACGCTCATAAGCCAGAAGAGTGGTAAATTTGCCGGGTTCATAGTATTTTTTTGCGGCAGCTTTGACCTCTTCCCACACACCGTTAAAAAGCTCAGGCTTTGCAATTCCGCCGTGGTCGTGGTCGGAAAGTGCCGCGAAATCAAGCTTTGCATTGTCACGGATGTTGGTGTAATATTCATCAACTGTGGGGAATCCGTCCGAAAGGCGGGTATGACCGTGCATTTCACCGAAATATATGTTGTATTCCGGAGCATCAGGGTAAACGGAACGCTCTGTAGCAAAGGTTTCTGCATAGTAGGCTTTGCGGTCCTCCTGATAGCCACTGTATACTCTGTCGGTAAAATCCCGGCTGCGGTTGGGAGTATCAACCCGTTTTGCCTCGTATCTTTCCGGATTTGTCATTTTTTTGTTTTCTGCCATGGTATCACAACCTTTTTTATTTGATAACTTTATTATATCATTAGTTTGTTTTGATTTCAATAGTATTTTTTTGTGAGAATGAGGGATTTGATAAAAATTTGGGATTTGGGTGAAATTTGTTGCGGGCGACCACATAGGGTCGCCCCTACGGAGCCGGTGTCATCCTGAACGAAGTGAAGGATCCCGGAAAATACCGCTGTGAAGAAGGACACGGAAGTATTTTTTGTGTAAAATCAAACCGCTGCAAAAGGGAGTTTTGCAGCGGTTTATTCTTCGTAAAGGATAATGTCCGAAACAGAGCATTTAAGGGCAGAACAAATCCTGTCCAGCACATAGGCATCATAACGTATCACTTTGTTTTTATAGTATTTATCAATTATATGGTATTGAATGCCTGTGCGTTTTGCAAGCTCGTAACGGGTAATTCCGCGCTTTGTCAGAGCTTCTTCAAGAGTTATTTTTATCATGTAAATCACCTCAGTATATATTGTATTAAATATATTTCTACTTGACAGTTCACCTTTTTAGATATATACTTATATAAACATAAAGGAGGTATAAAATGAGTGAAGGAAGAAAATGTCTTCGAAATTGTGAAACCATTAAGGATTTCCTTGACTTTATGGAGGGTAAGGCAGAGAGCCATACCGAGTATTGCCATTATACCCGCTTGGAAACTATAGAAAAATCGTAGAAACAGGTGAACTGTGGCTTTCGTCTCCAAAAGGTTTTAACGATGCAATAGATAGAAAATCGGGAGATTATGGAACTTTTACATTTTGTTTTTCTACCGGTACAGCCGAAAACCTTGCTTTATGGTATTTGTATAGTGGAGTTGACGGAAAAGGCGGAAGGATACGTTTCACAAAGAATAATGTAAAAAGGTTAAAAACAGCATGTAGACTTTTTCTTTGTGAAAAAGGTGAAGTGTGTTCCGAAAATGGAATAGAACTTGAACAGGGTCGTGATGTGGAAGTTGATGTCAGGGATGTTGTATATATAGATGTTAATGATAAAAAGAACTGTGTTATACGGTACAATAATGAAACTAATTGCAAACTTCCATATGGCGAATACGATGTTATTAAAAAAAGCAAAAAATTTTTCCTGAAAAAAACTATGTGGTATCACGAAAAGGAAACGCGGCTTGTTGCAGAACTTACCCGGGAAGGGCGAAAACTGTTAAAACCTAATACGGAATATGTTATAGTTCTGAAACTGCCCAATAACCTTCGTAATAAAATTAAAATAGAGTTTGCTCCTGAGTGCCGGAGAGATAGTATGGAATTTCTGGATAAAAAGCCAAATATAAAAGCATATATGGAAAGTACAGATAATGTTAATTTCAGTAAGTTTTCGGGAGAAGTTGAAATGAAACTTTTGGAAAAAGTGTGTGAATGTTGTAAAAATAAAAAATAAAATATTAAAGGAGAGAGTTAAAATGAAAAAGGTATTAAATTTTATGCTTACACTTTGTATGGTGCTGATGCTATTTGCGGTAGTGCCTGCAACCGTAAGTGCGGAAAGCGGTACTTGTGGTGATAATCTTACTTGGGATTTGACGGATGGTGTACTTACAATTTCGGGTACGGGTAGTATGTATACGTATTCAAACAGTCCTTGGAACAGATTTGGTGATAGCCTTAAAACTGTGCGTATTTCAGAAGGGGTAACAAGTATAGGTGGTCAGGTGTTTCTCAATTGTACAGGTATTACAAGTGTAACAATTCCAAATACTGTAACATCTATAAGCAGCCGGGCTTTTGTAGGTTGTACAGGACTTACAAGTGTGACAATTCCGGACAGCGTAACAAGCATAGGTTCTTCTGCATTTTATAATTGCACGGGACTTACAAGCATAACAATTCCCGATAGTGTAACCAATATCGGCTCTAATGCCTTTATGGGCTGTGACAATTTAAAGAAATGCCATATAACGGATATTGCAAAATGGTGTGAGATTGAGTTGGGTAACACATATGCAAACCCTATTTTTTATGCAAGATTAAATGGTAATGGTGGAAATATTTATTTAAACAATAAGTCGATAGGTGATATAATAATACCTGAGGGAGTATCCCGAATAGGAGATTATGTGTTTGCGGGTAGTCGTATGACAAGTTGCGAAATACCTGATAGCGTAACTGAAATAGGAAAAGCTGCATTCTACTTGAATGGTAGACTTGACGAAATTGTTATTCCTGAAAGTGTTGTGAGCATAGGTGGTAGTGCTTTCGCGAACTGTACAAGTCTTAAAACTGCAATATTACCAAACGGTTTAACCATATTACCTTCAGAAATCTTTTCTCACTGTACAAAGCTTGAAAAAGTTAAAATCCCATCGGGAGTAACATCAATAGGCTATCGTGCCTTTTATGCTTGTTCAAATCTTGGTGATGAAATCGTAATTCCTAAAGGGGTATCGGTCATTGCCAATGAAACCTTTTTCTCATGCAAAATGCTTAAAAATATATATTTGCCGGAAAGCATCGAAAGTATAGGGAAAAGTGCCTTTTACGCTTGTTCGGTTTTGGAAAATGTGTTTTTTGAAGGAAATGTCGACAAATGGGACAAAGTTCAGGTCTTAGATAATAATAAAAAATTATTAAGCGCCAGAGTTAGTTTTATGAATGGTGATACAGCACCTGATTTGTTTTATGCAATAGACGGAAGCGAAGCTATCATAACTCGATGTAAAGCAGATGCTGTGGGCACGGTTGTAATCCCTTCAACAGTTGAAGATTATGAAGTCACAAAGTTGGATGATGGAGTTTTTTACAACTGCAAAGAAATACAAAGTATAACTGTTACGAACAGTATAAATTATATTGGAGCAGAAGCCTTTGAAGGATGCGATGGACTTAGTGAAATTTGTTATATAGGAACTAAACAAGAGTGGGATAGTATTGAAATAGCAGAACAAAATGAAAAATTGTATAGTATAAAATTACAACTTTATGGTGCAACTGTTGACGGTAATTCCTACTTAACTTTGACAGAAGCTATTGAAAATGCCGAAACAGGTTCCGTAATTACACTTATGGGCGACAACGAAGGTGAAGGAGTTGTAATTGACAAGGATGTCGTAATTGACCTTAATGGCAATACATATTCATTTACAATAGGAGTTGGCTCTGAAGGTACTGAATCAAACGGTTTCCAAATTCTTAACGGAAATACAGTGGAAATTAAAAACGGTACTTTGAATGTTGCAGAAGAAAGCAAGGACAAGTTTTACATTCTTGTTCAAAATTATGCAAATCTTACCCTTACGGATGTAACTCTTGACGGTACAAACCTTGATAAGTGGTCACTCACAGATGGTGATTCTTATGTTCTTTCAAACAACAGCGGTAATGTAACAATAGAGGGTGAAACCAATATTATTGCAAACGACGAAGGAGATAAGGCCTTTGCGTTGGATGTTTGCCAATATGGCTCGTATGAACCACCGATTGTTATGGTAAACACATCAGGTAAAATTGACGGAAATATCGAAGTGTCAAAAGAAATCGCAGATAATATCACAATAGTTGACGGCATATATAATTTTGATGTGACAGAATACTGCCGTGAAGACTTGAAAGCGATGTTAAGTAAAGACGGGACTTACAGCATAGTTTCAGCTTTCGAGGCAGAGTCAAACGAAAATTTATACAGAACTCTTGCTGATGCTATAGCTGCAACAGAAAATGGTACAATCAAGTTGCTTGGAGACACATCGGTAGCAGGTTCTTTAACTATTGCAAAGGGCGAGGATATTACAATTGACCTTAACGGCAACACAATTACAGGTACAGACACAACAACCAAAAACTTTGGTTTGTTCAACAATAACGGTACTCTTACAATTGAAGATTCTGTTGGCGGTGGTGCAATTGAACTTACAGCCACAGTAAACAGCGGATGGAACAGATATTCTGCAGTAATTTCCAACAACCCCGGCGGTGTACTTGTTGTAAACGGTGGCAGAATTGAGCACCTTGGCGGTACCGATATGGCATACGGCATTGACGCTCTTACAAACAGCAACATTGCTCCCGTTGAAACAACCATTAACGGCGGTGTAATAAAATCTACATACCGCGGAATAAGACAGTTCCTTAATTCCACAGCTACCCTGAACAAGCTTACCATAAACGGTGGTGTTGTTGAAGGT